>NZ_AXVL01000017.1 GCF_000482505.1 Leptotrichia trevisanii DSM 22070 | reverse complement strand
GATACGACAAGATAGGAGGTGTAGTTTTTTTCACTAAACTGACAAAAGAATAAAAAATTGACTGGAAAAGAGAAAATTGAATAGACGGAAAGAGAATATCTTCATTTCATAAAGGGTAAATTGATGAAAAAGCTGATAACTATATCATTTAAGGCACCGATTTTAAATGAAAATGATTTATAGATTGATATAATTTAATTTTGGAAGTAAGAAACTGTATTCTTTGCTGATATTGGAGACTTATGAGAGATATGTTGCTTTTGACAATATTTTGGAAGTTATAATTTATACTGTTCCCCATTTACATAGCGAATATTTAATAAATTTTGAATTGCATACAATTTAGCAAGGATTTAAAACTTCCTGCCCTTAATATAGTTTATGAGGGGTAGTATCAAATAGGTTGAATATGAAAGATAAATTGAAAAAATTTTGTTGTTAGAACGAGGGGAAAATGGTATAATTTTGTGAATAAAAAATATGAATAGAGGTTGGATTATGTATGATTTTACAGCTTGTATTGTGACTTATAATACGAAACAGGAGGAATTAAGGAAGATTATTGGGTGTTTTCAGAAAGTGGGACTTAGATTTAAGTTGTGGATTTCTGATAATTCTGAAAAAGATGGATTAAGAGAGTTTGTAGAAGGATTTTTGGATGATAGAATTGAGTATATTTTTAATAATTCAAATGATGGATTTGGAGCGGGGCATAATGTTGTGATTAGGAAATTGGTTTCGGGAGAAGTGGAGTCAGAGTTTCATTTGATGGTGAATTCTGATGTTTTTTTTGAGGAAAATACTATTGAGAAAATTATGGAATATATGAGGGAGAATAAGAATATTGGGCAAATTGGGCCAAAAATATATGGGACTGATGGGGAAGTTACGAAGTCTTGTCGGTTGTTACCATCGCCTGTGAATCTGATATTTAGGAGATTTTTGCCAGTGAAGTCGGTTGTTGATAAATTGGATTATGATTATGAGATGAAATGGTATGATTATAAGGAAATAATTGATGTTCCGATTTTGTCGGGGTGTTTTATTTTTGTACGGACGGATGTTTTGAAGGAAATTGGTGGATTTGATAAGAGGTACTTTATGTATATGGAGGATTATGATTTGTGCAGACGGATTGGGCAGAAGTATAGGACTGTTTTTTATCCTGAAGTACAGATAATTCATGAGCATGGGAAGGCTTCTTATAAGTCACGGAAAATGATGATGATGCATGTAAAATCGGCTATAAAATATTTTAATAAGTGGGGATGGTTTTTTGATAAGGAGAGAAAAGAGAAAAATAGGGAATGTATGATAAAATATAAAAAATAAAAAATTATATTTTTTTATTTAAAAATTTATTTTCAGATATTTAGATTAATGATTTTTATATTCTGAAAATTTTTTTATAATTTTTATGTTTTTTCTTTTTTATGTTCGTAGAATTGCTCATTGCCGCAAATCCTTATCTTGCAGTAAAGTTTTATCTTAATAATTAAAATTGTGGCAAGATTGCTACGCAATAACCTATGGCTAGTTTATGTTTAAAAAATGAAAATTTTGAGTTTTGGAGATAGGATCATTTAAAGAGTTTAAGAGTTATAACGATATTCTAATCAAAAAAAATAATCCAAGTGAAATTGGATTGAAATAAATGTCTGTTATAATGTTAGAGGATAGAAAATTTTATGAGGAGAGTGGCGGGCATGAAAAATTTGATTAGGATTTTGGCATTGGTTTTGTTGGGGCTGAGTGTTACTGGGTGTGAATTATTTAGTCTAAAATTTTGGCAAAAAGTAGACAAATATAGAAAGAAAATAGGCGAAAAATGTTGTGAGTCTCTGGAACAGTGTATTGTGTAGATAAATATGGAAATAGAACGTATTAAATAATGGGAAAATAGGAGTGAATTAGGCAGGAAGACTTTTAAAAAGAAGTTTTTTCTGTCTTTTTTTGTAAAATTGTTTTAAAATGTAACTTAGAAGTTTGTTCAAATTCAGGTTTATTTGAATTTTATCAATTTGATTTTATAGAAGTTAGAGAATGTTTTGGAATTTTTTTGAATAAAAAAAATTGGTTGATTTTATATGAAAATTAGTATAAAATATTTGAGTGTATGTTGTAAAATTGTTTTGAATTTTTACAAATGGAAGAGACAATTTGTAGGTGATTGTAAAAGTAATAATATAAAAACTTAATAAATACAAAGTTTTTATTAAAATATTAAAGTTTTACAGTAAAAAGTACTGGGGAAAAATGGTAAAAATTAAAACTGTAAAAACATTGTAATTATTAGAGATTTCAAACTTTTACAAATAGCTAAAGAGATAATTTGAAAAAGGAGAAAAAGAAAGGATGAAAAAAAAGATTTTTTTAAGAGTGGTTTTGTTTGTACTGGCTGGAAATATGGTATTTGCGGCGGGGGAGAATCAGAAAATAGGAATTGCTCAGAAAACTCAGAAAGTTGAAACTATGGTGAATGAAGTGCAACAAAAGGCTGAAAATGAAATTGAAGTAGCAGGGAAAGCTGAAGTTGAGGTAAAAAGTTCCAAGAGAAGTAAATTTAATAGATTTATCTCAAAAGTAACAGGGAAAAGCTGGAAACTGGTTTGGAATGATGAATTTAATGGAAATCAGCTGGATGGTACGAAATGGGCTTACTGGGAAAATGGGAACCCTTGGAATGCTGGAAATTATTTGGATGAAAATGGGAATCTGGTTAATCAGTATGGGTTTGATGCAAAGCAGTATTATTTAAGGGATAATGTTAAAATTGAAAATGGAAATATGATTATCACATTAAAGAAGGAAACTGATAAAAGGGTTAATATTAATGGTGTTGAGAGAAGAATTCTTTATAGTTCCGGGGCAATTCATACAAGAAATCTTTATAATGTGCAGTATGGGAAAATTGAGATGAGAGCGGCTATGCCTGAAGGAATCGGGACTTGGCCTGCGTTCTGGCTGTGGCCTGAAGGGTATTCTCAAGCTACGGGAGGGCCAGCAGTTGGAGAAATTGACATAGTGGAAACTTATGGGGATGATATGCGACGTGCGACAGGGACACTTCACGTGCTGAAAAGTGACAACACTTATGAAACATTTGATGGGGATGATTACAAACTGAGTAAATGGCCTAGGGAAAAATTGACTAACTTTAATACTTATGCGGTGGAATGGGATGATAAGGAAATAAAATGGCTATTTAACAATAAGGTGTATAAAAAATTCTCTTACAAGGAACTGGAAAAAAGAGGACTGCAAAATCCGTTTAATCAACCATATTTCATAATGATAAATGTGGCTTTGAGCAAGAAAACTGGTGAAGATGGGGATGTGGATTTTCCGACAGAAATGAAAGTTGATTATGTAAGGGTTTATCAAAAAAAATAAAATTAGAGTGGTAAAAGGGTTTTAAAATCAAACAAAAGTTATGAATATTTTATGAAGCATTACTGGAAATATTTAATTTTACTATTTTGGGTTAAAAAATTTAGGTTTATAATATAATTCTAATCAAAAAAAAAAACAGGTATTTGAAATTGAATTAAAATAATTGTGTGGTATAATACTAGAAAATAGAAGGTGTCTTAAGGAGAATAGGTATTATGAAAAATTTAATTAGAATTTTGGTAGTGGTTTTGTTAGGGTTGAGTGTTGTTGGTTGTGAACTTTTTGATCGACAATTGTGGAAAGAAGCTCTGAAAGATTGTACTTATCCAACTCCTTGGGGGTATAGTTGTACAAGAACAGAGCGAGTGTACTATTAAAGTAGGAGAAAGTGATTTAGGCAGGAAGGCTTTTGAAAAGAAGTTTTTTCTGTCTTTTTTTGTAAAAGAAAAAAGCTATCTCAGTTAAGAAATAGCTAATTTTAGATTGTTTTTTATTCAAAATAATTTTTGTTTTCATCAAATTTCTGTTGAATTTTATCTTTATCAGAAATCGTCAGTTCATCGGGATTTATTCCAAATTCTTCAAATTTCCAGTCGATATTTAAAGTTTTGTCGCTCCATAAAAGCCCGCTGTCGTATTCAGGGGCATATAAATCTGTACATCTGTAAACAAATTCTGTTTCATCTTCTAGTGTTAGAAAGCCATGTGCAAAACCTTCTGGAACGTAGAACATTAATTTATTTTCAGCGGATAATTTTACTGCGTACCATTTTCCAAAAGTTTTGCTTCCTTTTCTTAAATCAACTGCCACATCGTAGACGCTTCCCTTTATTACTCGTACTAATTTTCCTTGAGTGTGTTTTGTCTGGAAGTGAAGTCCACGCAAAACGCCTTTTTTTGATTTTGAGTGGTTGTCTTGGACGAAGTTCATTGTAAGTCCTAATTCTTCAAAGGATTTTTGGTTGTAAGTTTCCATAAAAAATCCTCTTTCATCTCCAAAAACTTTTGGCTCGATTATTACTAAATCTTTTATTGGAGTTTCCTTTATTGTAAAATTGTTCATTGATTTGCTCCTTTTTTATATAAATTTGATTATTTATTTCCGTACATTTCTTCATAATATTTTTGATAATCTCCCGAAACTACCTCATTTACCCAGTCCTGATGTTCCAAGTACCATTTTACAGTTTTTCTAATACCTGTTTCAAAGTCTGTTTCTGGATACCATCCCAAATCCCTTGCGATTTTTGAAGGATCGATGGCATATCTCATATCGTGTCCAAGTCTGTCCTGAACGTAAGTAATTAAATCATAGTTTATATTCTGCAAATCAGTTTTTAGAACTTTTTTGTATTCGTCATTATTTCCAATTTCTTCTTTTAAAATGTCGATAACCAGTTTTACAATGTTAATATTTTGTTCTTCGTTAAAACCACCAATATTGTAAATTTCGTAAATATCAGCATTTCTTAAAACCAAGTCAATTCCTTTGCAGTGATCTTCCACATAAACCCAGTCTCTTACGTTGTCCCCTTTTCCGTAAACTGGTAATTTCTTGCCTTCCAGCACGTTTTTAATCATAAGCGGGATTAATTTTTCCGGGAAGTGGTAAGGGCCGTAGTTGTTTGAACATCTTGTGATGTTTATTGGCATTTTGTAAGTTTCACCGTAGGCGATTACGATGTGATCTGCACTCGCTTTAGAAGCTGAATACGGACTTCTTGGATCAAGGGCAGTTTTTTCTGTAAAGAATTTTTTCCCGTAAGTTTTTAAATTTGTTCTGTTTTTTACAACTTTTTTCACTTCTTCATCGTCAATTACCAAATTAATCGCTGTGTCATAATCTTTTGAAAGGCTTCCATAAACTTCATCTGTGGAAACTTGTAAATATTTTACACCTTCTTTATAAACTGGGTAGCCATTTTCATCTTTTGCGACAGTCCACGCTTTTTTTGCATTTTCCAAAAGATTTTGCGTACCAAGAATATTTGTTTCTAAGAATATTTGTGGATTTTCGATGGAACGATCAACGTGTGATTCCGCTGCAAAGTTTACAACAAAGTCAACATCATTTTCAGAAAAAATTCTAGCAATTTCCTTTTGATCACGAATATCAACTTTTTCAAATTTTACTCTTTCATCTTTAATTTCATAAGCAATTGTTCCTAAATTTCCAGCATAAGTCAGTGCATCAACCACAATTACCTTAATTTCTTCATTTTTGTATTTGTTTAAAATATACTTTAAATAATTGGCACCGATAAAGCCAGCGGCACCTGTTACTAAATACGTCTTCATATTTCCTCCTAATTAATTTACTGTAATTTACAGTTTTTTTATTTATCATCACCATATAAATTATACAATGTTTTTTGTATTTTTTCCAATAGAAATTGCTAAGATTTTATAAAAAGTAAAAATACACTTGACATAATTAAAAAAGGTTATATAATAATGGTAAGAGTTGTTTTTAATGAAAATTTAAATTTTTAAAAAATATTAAAGGAAGTGAATTGAATGCGTGTAATTATTTTGAAAAATGCTGATGAAGTTGCAAGATGGAGTGCATATCAGATAGCGAAAAAAATATTAAAATTTAGGCCTACAAAGGAAAAGCCTTTTGTGCTGGGGCTTCCTACTGGTTCTACACCGCTTGCGACTTATAAGGAACTGATAAATTTGTACAATGAGAAAATATTGTCATTTGAAAATGTCGTGACTTTTAATATGGATGAGTATGTGGGATTAAAGCCAGAAGATCCGCAAAGTTATCATTATTTTATGATTGAAAACTTTTTTAAGTATATTGATATAAAAAAAGAAAATATAAATATTCTGGATGGATGTGCGAAAGATTTGGAAAAGGAATGTCAAGATTATGAGGGAAAAATAAAAAGAGTTGGAGGTATCCAGCTGTTTTTAGGTGGAGTCGGAGAAGATGGACATATAGCATTTAATGAGCCAGGTTCGTCGCTTTCTTCACATACAAGGGACAAGGATCTAACTTATGATACAATTTTGGCAAATTCAAGATTTTTTGACAATGACATTGAAAAAGTGCCAAAACTAGCCTTGACAATTGGTGTAGGAACGCTTATGGACTCAAAGGAAGTTATGATTCTTGCGAATGGCTACAAAAAGGCTCGTGCTGTTTATCATGGGGTAGAAGGCGGAGTAAACCATCTTTGGACGATCTCGGCTTTACAGCTGCACAGAAGGGCGGTACTGGTAATTGATGAGATGGCGGCTTCAGATATAAAGGTTAAGACATATAGGTATTTTAAGGAAATTGAAGCTAAGAACTTGGATTTGGAAGAGTATAAAAAATATTTGATTGAATTAGCAAAATAGAGAGGAATTGTTGAGATGATTATAAAAAATGCGAAAATTTTTGATGGGGAGAAGTTTATTGGGGAAAATGCGGTTGTTTTAGAGGGGAAATTTATAAAAAAAGTAACAGATTTTGATTTGATTGAGGAAAAGGAAGTGGAAAATCAGGAAGTAGTTGATGTCAAAGGGATGGTATTGTCGCCAGGGTTTATTGACTTGCAGATTAACGGATGTGGAGGAGTGCTGTTTAATGATGATATTTCGAGAAAAACACTTGAGATAATGAATGAGACTAATAAAAGATACGGATGTACTTCGTTTTTACCAACGCTTATAACTTCTCCAGATGAGAAAATAGAAAAAGCTCTGAATCTTATGAAGGAAATGAAGGATAAGGAGGAAATTGGAGTTTTGGGACTTCATATTGAAGGACCGTATATAAGTGTTGAGAAAAAGGGGATTCACCGTCCTGAATATATAAGAGTCCTGTCTGATGAAATGGTACAAAAAATAGCGGATGCAGGGACTGAGGCTACGAAAATAATAACAATAGCTCCTGAAAAGGCTAAGATTGAACATCTTGAAAAATTGAAAAAGGGGGGGATTAATATCGCTGTGGGGCATACGAATGCAACTTATAAGGAATGCATGGAAAAGAAAGACTATTTTAACTGTGCGACACATTTATATAATGCAATGAGGGCGTTGGATTCGAGAGAGCCTGGAGTTGTAGGGTTTTTATTCAATAATGATACGACAAATTGCGGGATAATAGTTGATGGGCTTCATATGGATTTTGCTTCCGTGGAAATTGCTAAGAAAATATTGAAGGACAGACTTTATCTTGTGACGGATGCGGTTAGTCCTGCTGGAACTGATAATATGACGGAATTTATGTTTGAAGGGAATCGAGTTTTATATAAAAATGGAAAATGTGTTTCGCCAGAAGGAACTTTGGGAGGTTCAGCGCTTGTTATGATTGAGGGGATAAAAAATCTTGTGGAAAAGGTGCATGTTTCGCTTGAGGAAGCACTTAGAATGGCTACTTCCTATCCTGCTGAAGCTGTGGCTGTGGATCAAAAATATGGATTTATAAAGGAAGGATATTTTGCGGATTTGACATATTTTGATGATAATTTTAATGTTAAGGGAACTGTAAGCAAGGGAAATTTAACAAGATATGAATAAATTAAATTTAAAGTTGTGACTATTTTATTAAAATCTTAAATTTATTTAGCCTTAATTAGTTCAATATAAAAAATGCAAGCACAGCAGAACGATTTTAAAGCTGAGATTAAAAGTCTTGAATTTATCCAACTGGAACAAGTCCGATTTTGAATATAATACAGGGCATATGTGATAAAATTTAAAATTTTTAGAAAAAATTTTTAAAAATCTAAAAATATGATAGAAAAATTTGAAAAAAAATACTTTTTTTGTTATACTTTAATTGAAAAAAAGATTTAAGTTTTTAAATTTATAATTTTGTTCAATTTTAAAGTTGGATTACTATGTGTGAAATGACAGGGATTTTTTGATTTTCAGGGAATCTGGGAAATAAAATATGTATATTAAGGAGATAAAAGAAAATGAAATTGAATTTTAATTATCAATTTGCAAAAAATTTTTTTAACGAAAATGAATTAAAACAGATTAAACCGTATGTAGAGTTGGCAAATGAAGTGCTGACTTCAAAAAGTGGAGCAGGAAATGATTTTTTAGGATGGGTTGACTTGCCTGAAAATTATGACAAGGATGAGTTTGTCAGAATAAAAAAGGCAGCTGAAAAAATTAAAAATGATTCAGAAGTTTTAGTTGTAATTGGAATAGGAGGATCATATTTAGGGGCAAAGGCTGCAATTGAGTTTTTATCACACAGCTTTTACAATAACTTGCCAAAAGATAAAAGAAAAACTCCAGAAATCTACTTTGCAGGGACAAATATGAGCGGTGTTTATTTACAACATTTAATTGAAGTTGTTGGAGATAGGGATTTTTCAGTAAATGTAATTTCAAAATCTGGGACTACGACTGAACCTGCGATTGCATTCAGAGTGTTCAAAAAAATGCTGGAAGAAAAATATGGAAAAGAAGAAGCTGCAAAAAGAATTTATGCTACAACAGATAAGGAAAAAGGAGCATTAAAAACACTTGCTACAGCTGAAGGATATGAAACTTTTGTTGTACCTGACAATGTTGGTGGAAGATTTTCTGTATTAACTGCAGTAGGACTTTTACCAATCGCTGCAGCTGGAATTAATATTGATGACTTGATGGCTGGAGCAAAAGATGCGATGAATGATTTTTCGAAAAAGGATATGGACGAAAATCAGGCTTTACAATATGCAGCTGTTAGAAATATTTTGCATAGAAAAGGAAAAGACTTGGAATTAATGGTAAATTATGAGCCAAGAGTTCATTATTTGGCAGAATGGTGGAAACAATTGTTTGGAGAATCTGAAGGGAAAGATGGAAAAGGTTTGTATCCAACTTCGGCAGATTTTTCAGCAGACTTGCATTCATTGGGACAATATATTCAGGAAGGGAAAAGATTGTTCTTTGAAACAGTAGTTTCTATTGGAAAACCAGAAGTGGAATTTACAATTGAAAGCGACAAGGATAATCTTGATGGACTAAACTTTATCGCTGGAAAAACATTGGATTACGTAAACAAAAAAGCGACTGATGGAGTAATACTGGCACACGTTGACGGAAATGTGCCTAATTTGGGAGTAAACATTCCTGAAGTAACTCCTTATCATTTGGGATACACATTCTACTTCTTTGAAAAAGCGTGTGGAGTAAGCGGATACCTTTTAGGTGTAAATCCGTTTGATCAGCCTGGAGTGGAAGCATACAAGAAAAATATGTTTGCATTGTTAGGAAAACCAGGATATGAAGAAGCTGGAAAAGAATTGGAAAAAAAATTGAACGAAGTTAAATAAATTATGTAAATTGAAAAATTAATTTAATTAGGAAAGAAGGTGGCTGATTTGGGATATTTTTTCAAGTCGCCATCTTTTGTTGTATATTTTGTTGACTTTGGAAAGGATGTAGAAAATGACAAAGGAAAATTTGTGGAAAAATTATACAGATGAACAAAAAAGAGTAATTTTTGACTTTGCTGAAGATTATAAAAAATATTTGGATTCTGCCAAAACAGAGAGAGAATTTGTGAATTTGACAGAAAAGGAACTTGAAAAAAATGGCTTTGTCAATATTAATGAAAAAAGTGAATTGAAAAAAGGGGATAAAATTTATTTTAACAACAGAAATAAAAATATCATTGCGGTAATTGTCGGAAATGATATAAAAAGCGGGATTAATATGATTGTTTCCCATGTGGATTCACCAAGACTGGACTTAAAGCCTAATCCAATAATGGAAGACGAGGAATTTGCACTTTTAAATACGCATTATTATGGTGGAATCAAAAAATATCAATGGGCTGCGACTCCATTAGCATTGCATGGTGTTGTTTTCTTAAAAAATGGAGAAAAAGTTACACTTTCAATTGGGGAAAAAGATGACGAGCCTGTATTCAGTATGCCTGATATATTGCCGCATCTGGCGTATAATGTTCAGGATGACAGAAAAGCAAGGGAAGTTATTAAAGGCGAAGAATTAAAACTGCTATTTGGAAATATGCCTTTAAATGATGAGAATGTGAATAAAAAAATAAAGCAGTTTGTGCTGGATAAATTGAAAAAGGATTATGGAATAGAGGAAGATGATTTCTTTACAGCGGAGCTGGAAGTTGTACCTGCTGGAAAATTGCGGGATGTGGGGCTTGATAAGAGCATGATTGGAGGATATGGTCAAGATGACAGAATTTGTGCATATACTTCGCTTAGAGCCTTGTTTGATATTAAGGAAACTGAGAAAACTGTTATGATTTATTTGACAGATAAAGAAGAAATTGGAAGCGAAGGTTCTACGAGCTTGAAGTCAACATTGCCTGAATATGTTGTTGGGAAAATGCTTTCACTTACTGAAAAAAATTACAATGATCAGATATTGAGGGAAACTTTGTGGAATTCTAAGGCATTGTCGTCAGATGTTACGGCTGCACTTAATCCAGTGTTTAAATCAGTTCACGATATGGAAAATGTGGCACGGTTGTCTTATGGACTGGCGTTTGCAAAATATACAGGAAGCCGTGGAAAAGTTATGGCAAATGATGCTGATGCGGAATTTATTCAGGAAATAAGACAGATATTTGACAAAAATGAAATTAAATATCAGTCTGGAGGCTTTGGAAAGGTAGATGAAGGTGGTGGAGGAACTGTAGCTAAATTTCTGGCTTACTATGGAATTAGAACGATAGATGCAGGGCCTGCACTTATATCAATGCATTCCTTGTTTGAAATTTCATCAAAAGCTGACTTGTATGAAACATATAGGGCTTACAAAGTATTTTTTGAGTTAGATTAAAGAATGAGTAGATAATTAGGAGAAAAAAATGGGCTATAAAATTGTAATTTATAAGGACAACAAATTTTATAAGGAAGAGAACTTAAAACAGAATTGGGAAAATTTTATATACAAATGGGGAAATGTTGAATCAGGAAGCTATTTTTTTGAAATAAAAAACGAGGAAAGTGGTGTTATAAGCGGAGTAACTTATAGCCATACTGCTCCATTTGCAAAAAGATTTGAGGCTGTGGTAGATGATAATTTGCCACCAAAATCAATAACTGGATTTCAAAAAGGAATAGATATCTATGTAGAATATTATCCTTCAAAAAAGACGATTTCATTAACAAAAATGAAATTTTACAGAATGAATTTGGATATTGCTGATTTTGGATTGGAAAAGGCTGATAAAGTTGAAATTGCAGGGAACTTTAATAACTGGAAGCCTGATACTGAGCCTATTCATCATTTTGAAGGAACAAATTATGAAGTGATACTGGCTTCGCCTGAGGGAGTTTATGAATACAAATATCTGATTGACGGGAAATGGTATCCTGAAAATGAAAATAAAAAATTGATAATTGGAGAAAACGGAGCATTGTTTCCACAAGGAGATTTGGGAACTGGAAAATTTGTATATGAAGCGATTGATAAAAATACGAATTTGAAGGCTATTGTGCATAATTATGACAGTTTGCAATATTTTAACAAGCTTTCAGACAACGAATATGAGTTTAAAATAAGAACTCAGATGAATGATGTGGAACGAGCTTATATTAGTGTTGTTTTACATGAGGAAGATAATTATGAGATGATTTATGAGCTGGAAAGGTATCAGGATAAGACAAACGGATTTGATTATTTTGAAAGAATAATAAATTTTGGTAAAGAGGCAAAAAAACTTTTGTATTATTTTATTCTTGAAGATAACGGCTCAAGAGCGTATTTTAACGGAAAAACATTGAGTTACAGCAAGCCAAAAAGATTAATTGTAAATACAACTTCTAAGGATATACAGCTATTTGATGTACCAAACTGGGCAAAAGAGGCAATCTGGTACAATATTTTCCCAGACAGATTTTACAATGGAAATCATTACAATGATCCAATTTTCAATGAGTTTGGGCCAGAAGCATTTAAACCAAACAGGCTTCATGAACAGAACTTCATAGAGGACTATAGATGGGAAAAAAGTAACAATGTAATTGGGCAGTTTGATAGAAACCGTTGGACTGCTGATTTCAGGGAACAGGTAGTCTGGGAAAAATTGGGGGAGCGTGAAATTGATTACAGCTTAAAATATGCCAGAATGTATGGTGGAGATTTACAGGGAATAAAAGAAAAAATACCATATATGAAGGAACTCGGAATTAATGCCGTATGGCTAAATCCAGTGTTTTTCTCATATCAGAACCATAAATATGGGGCAAATGACTTTAGACATATTTCACCAGACTTTGGGACGATAAAGACAAGTGGAAAAACTCATGATGTGGAAATTAATAAAAATAATAAATACGGGAATAAATCGTATGTGGATGTGCTTGGAAACAAGGCTTCGACAAGCAGCGAGCTAAAACTTCTGGAAGTAAACCTGAATGGTGAAAATCGTGGAAAAAATGGCTATGGAGAAACAGAAGATCCATCAACTTGGGTGTGGACGGAGTCAGACTTGATAATGGTGGATTTGATAAAGGAATTTCATAAAAATGGTATCCGTGTAATATTTGACGGGGTTTTCAATCATAGTAGCAGTGAACATTGGACATTTAATATGGTGCTTGCTGATGGGGAAAATTCTAAATATAAGGACTGGTATAAATTTACGGATTTTGGACAGCATGTGCCGATAACTGATGAAATGAGCAAGGAGCAGGCATACGAAACTCTTATTGCAAATAGAAAGAGGACTATTTACAATGCTTGGGGAGGATTTGACACGCTACCTGAATTTAACTCGTTTAATCAGGAATATAAAGAGTATATTTTTAATATTACGAGAAAATGGATGTATGGGCCTGACGGAAAAGAAAGTGAAAACTGGATGGAAGATGATGGAATTGATGGATGGCGTCTTGATGTACCAAACTGTCTTGAAAATCAGAATTTCTGGAATGAATGGCGTGAAGTTGTAAAAGGCAGCAAGACAGATTCCTACATTACTGCGGAACTTTGGGGAAATGCTGCAGGCGACATTAACGGTGGAAACAAATTTGACACTGTAATGAACTATGAATGGTTAAAAACAGTTATTGGTTTCTTTGTAAATCAAAGTCGAGAAGGTGGAGTAAGGTATAAACTGAAAGCACAGGACTTTTTCAATGAACTGCGTGAAAAAAGAACTTGGTATCCATATCAGGCCTTACAGGCAAGTCAAAATTTGAATGGTTCACATGATACCGACAGACTTTATTCAAGAATTGTAAATGATGTAATCGGGAGAAATCTGGAAGAAGGAAAACAGCTTGAAAAAGGATACAATGGAATACGTCCCGATCTAGCCTCAAACTATCATCCAAACACAACAATAGACTGGCGAAACAGTCCAATCAAGCCAAAGGACATATTAAAATTAATTTCAATATTCCAAATGACATATATTGGTGCACCAATGCTGTTTTACGGTGATGAGGTAGGAATGTGGGGAGCAACGGATCCATACTGCCGAAAACCGATGTTATGGAAGGAATTTATGTACGATGATGAAAAAAATCCGTCACACATTAACCAGAATGAAGTTTACCAGCAAAAAGTTGATAGTGATTTATTTGAATGGTACAAAAAGTTAATAAGAATAAGACTGGAAAATAAAACTCTTGTTTATGGTAAATTCAGGGAAATATTCGCTGATAACGACAGGGAAATAATTGTATACGAAAGAGTAATTGAAGATCATACAATTATTGTTATAATAAATAATTCATTTAACAGCTGGGAAAATGTGGAATTTGAAACAAATTATCAGGATGAGAGATTTATTGATTTGGTAACAGAAGGCAGAACATTCAGAACAGGTTCGACAGGAAAAATCAAGTTGGATTTAAAAGCTAAGGAAGGAATGATTTTGCGAAAAGTTAGGATAGATGGAGATTACGAATAAACAGTATTGTAAAGTGAAAATATGTATAAAAAATTGAGGAGCTGAATTTATCGGCTCCTTGTTTTGTATAAATTTTATTTTAAAAAAATAGTAAATAAAAAACAGTCCACGAGAAAGAGGTATATGGACTGCCTTTTATGACCAATTTTTTTCTTCGGTTGTGATATATGAAAAGATTAATAATAATATTAACAATGTAATTATAACAAATTTTTTTTGAAAAATCAATACTTTGAGAATAAATTTTTTGCTCTGTCAAGAAAAAGAATTTTGAAATAGACAAGGTACGTGGTAAAATTATGGTAGAAAATAATTGAACAGGAAGGGGAAATAGGATAACTAAAAAGGGGGAAAATGCTAGTAGGAATGATTTATTTAGAAGGGAGGAAAGAAAATTTCAAGTGAGATTTTAAAATTAGAAAAAATAAATGCTACAAAAGATTTGCCTTTATTGGCAATTTAGCCATGGCAGTGCTGATATTAATAGGATTATTGTCAAATAACCTAAAATTGTAGAAAATATAGGTTATTTAACTTTTGGAACATTGTCAACTTGTCTGATAGTTTTTTTTTACTGTCTGAATTTGACAAATCCATATTGGGTAGCAGTTGCCTGCATTGCCGTAATTGAAGGAAGTTCAACACGACATATTTTCCAAAGAAGTGTTCAAAGAATAATTGGAACTTTAATAGAATAGGAGTCGTTTTTGGCTGGGAAATACTTTTATTTGTAAAAAATCTTTGGGAGATATGAGAAGTTATATAAATTTTACTTTATTTTGAAAAATAGGTTATAATTTAAAAATAAAAAAAGAAAGGAGAATGTGATATTTTATATATTTATCATATGAGATAATTTATGAAACTTATGCAAGTTAATGATTCTGAGTATAAAATAATAAAGCTGTTAGGAAAAGGAAAAAGTGGCTATTCGTATTTAGTTACAGATGGAAAGCAAAAGTATGTTTTAAAGCAGATTCATCATGAACCTTGTGATTACTATCAGTTTGGGAATAAAATTGAAGCAGAGATAAATGATTATGGGCGGCTAAGTTCAATAGGAATACGAATGCCTGAAATGTTTGATGTGGATATTGAGAATGAACGGATTCTTAAAGAATACATTGAAGGAGATACAATTTTTGATATGGTAAAAAATGATCGTACAGTAGCTCAATATATTGAACAATTAAAGGAAATGTGTAGACTTCTATATCTTTCAAATACCAATATAGATTACTTTCCAACTAATTTTGTTGTACAAAATGAACTTGTCTATTATATCGACTTTGAATGCAATGATTACATGGAAGAGTGGAATTTTGAAAATTGGGGAATTAAATATTGGTCCAAAACACCAGAATTTATACAATATATTAATGAACAAAAATGAGAAATTTTATAACACTTATAATTTATATGCTTTTTCTTTTTTGTTTTGCAGGATTGTTCATTACTGCAAATCCTTATCTTGCAGTAAAGGTTTATCCTGATAATTAAAATTGTGGCAAGATTGCTATACAATACCGATGGCTAGTCTACGGCATTTTTATGTACTAACAAAAAACTTGCTGTCGCTCAAATAATTTTGCCAGCACATAAAAATGCTCCGACGAATTGATTTTATAATAAAAACTATCTTAATTATTCAAGGCTGAATCATATTATAAAACAGGAAATACTAAAAAAAAATTAAGTTGTATTCTTAAATTAATAAGACATTATCCTTAAAAATTTTATTATATTTTTTATTATGAGGATAACAAAATTTTTTTAAATAATCTTGGAAAAGCAAAATGGATAAATGAAAGCCTCAAACATAAATTAGAAGCTCTAGAAATATACCTTTGAGTTCAGTTCTAAATAAGTATTGGACATAAAGTGAAGAAAAATATTAATAAACAGAAGGAGAGATTGCAAAAGATGAAAAGTTATAGAGATTTAGAAAAAATATTATTTTCAATGGATGGAAAAAGTTATTCGGTGTATAAGTCGCTTAAAGGGGAATATAGGTTTGAAAAGTATGTTCTTGCGATTGATCACGTGCAGTCGGATCCTTATGCTCCGCCTTCAAAAATGAGGGTTATAATGGATAGAAAAATTTGCGGAATTCCTTATGAGCTGACAGATACGAAGGATAAGAATATTGCAGTTTCAGATTTTCTTACGAGAAATTTTTACAGGGAAATTCAGAAAAGTGGGAATGACGGTACAGGAACTGGGGACAGTGGAAGAATTTTTATTGACAGATGTGGACAGGAAATCTTAGAAAGAACTTCAGTTTTCATAAAGGGAGATAAAGTTGAAGTGAGGTTTGAAATGGGGATGCCTGCGAGAGGCAGACGGATAATGGGAAAAGCCGCACAGAAAATTATTTTTGAGCAGCTGCCTGAAATTGTGGAAAAATCCATTATTTATGATAATTTGAATAAAAAAGCGTTAAATGAGCAGGTAATTCTAGTGCTGGATCAGGAATATGCGAGAAAAATGTTGAAGGAAAAAGGGCTTGTTGCATTTGTGGCTAATGGTTCTGTGCTTCCACGTGAAAGTGGGGTTTCGGATAAGCCTATGAAAAATGCAGTTAAGTTTAAAAGTCCAGAAAAATTTGAGGTTACGTTAAAACTTCCAAGTGGAAAAAAAGTAAGTGGAATGGGTATTCCAAAAGGAATTACGCTAATTGTGGGTGGAGGTTACCACGGAAAATCCACGTTGCTTGCAGCACTTGAAAGAGGGGTTTACAATCATATTGCTCAAGATGGGAGAGAACTTATAATTTCTGAATCGGATGCGGTAAAAATACGTGCGGAAGATGGAAGAAATGTGGAAAAGGTGAATATAAGCGGATTTATCAATAACTTGCCACAAAATAAAGATACAAGGGCTTTTTCAACTGAAAATGCGAGTGGAAGCACATCGCAGGCGGCAAATGTGGCAGAAGCCTTGGAATATGGGACTTCTTTGATTTTAATAGATGAGGATACTTCGGCTACAAATTTTATGATTCGTGATGGAAGAATGCAAAAACTTGTGGAAAAGGAAAAAGAGCCGATAACACCGTTTATTGACAGGGTAAAGGAACTTTATGACAATTTTGGAGTTTCTACTATATTGATTGTTGGTGGCTCTGGAGATTATTTTGATGTGGCAAATCACGTTATAATGATGGATGAATATGTGCCAAAAGATGTGACAGAAAAAGCAAAAGAGATTGCAAAATCGGATGAAAATAAAAGGGAATTTTCTTCAAATGATAAATTTCAAGGAGTTACACAACGAATTCCACTCAAAAAAAGTTTTTCGCAATCTGGAAAACTGGATAAAACAAAAGCCAAAGGGAAATACAGTATTCTGTATGGAAAAGAATTAATCGACATTTCAGGGCTGGAGCAGCTTGTGGATGACAGCCAGACAAACTGCATTGCTGTAATGATTGACTATTTTAAAAATAAAGTACTGGATGAAAAACTGACACTTTCGCAAGCGGCTGACAGGATTTATGAAAGAATTGAAAAAGAAGGGCTTGATTCGATTTCTTCGTATACAGGGCATCCAGGAAATTTGGCATTGCCTAGAAAGCAGGAATTTTGTGCGGCGGTGAATAGGTATAGGAAATTAAAGATAAAATAGTTTACTTTTAAATTTTTACTTTATTTAATAATTTTATCAATTAAATTTGAAATAAAAAATATTGTAGAGGAAGTGATGGCTATGAGAACGAAGGTATTGGTGTTTGTAGGTTTGTTTTTTGTAAGTATGTTAGGAATTGCATCAGAATTAGTTTTTAAAGGTGGATATGATTTTAATACATATTTATCATTAAAGGCAAAAGTATTTGATTATGGGCAGAATATAGTTTCGATTGAAATTGATACAAAAGGGCAAGGGAAAAATATTCAAAATAAGCAAATTGACAAAGATACATTTAAAGTTTTTGCTAAAGGAACTTTGCCAAAAGACGCTGGAATTGTGCTAGACGATAAGACTAAATCATCGGGGACATTTGAAGTTGAGAGGGAAATTGAGAATATTTTTGTAAATGATAAGGGTAATATTGTTATTAATTTGAAATATGGGAAAGATGTGGCTGGAGCAAATACTTTGAGTTATGTTACTGGAGATGTTTCTCGAAATGTATTGATGGACTTGGAGTATAGAGTGGAGCAAAAAAAGGAGATAAAGGGTTATAAAACAGGAATTTATAGACAAGGGAAAATTGTTGATGAGGAAGCTGATAAGTTTGTAGCGGCGAAGTCTAAAAGTGGAGTAAATTATCAATATTTTAAACCTGTTAATAAAGATGATGGGAAGAAACATCCGCTTATAATCTGGTTTCATGGGAATGGTGAAGGCGGATACAAGAATTATCGGAATAATGTTTCACAAAAATTGGCAAATCGTGGGGCAGTGGCTTTTGCAGAAGATAAAACACAAAAGATATTTGGCGGGGCTTATGTTGTGGCACCGCAAGCTGATGACACTTGGTACAATAATTATACCAAAGGGTATATAAAATCAGTAAAGGCTATGATTGATGAGTTTGTTTTTGAAAATAATGTTGATAAAAATAGAATTTATGTTTTTGGAGCTTCTGCTGGTGGATATATGTCATTTAGAATGATGATTGAATATCCAGATTATTTTGCGGCATTTAGTACAAGTGCGGCTGCTCTTGATAAAGCGGCTACTTCTGGCGGAGTTGCAACTACTACACAGGATTTGATGAAAATAAGAAATAAACCGCTTTGGATGGTTCATGCTAAAAATGATCCGACTATTTCCTACGAAAATACAAGTAAAAGAGTTTACGATGTTCTTTCAAAATATGGAGCAATACTTTCCTCTTATCCAAATGTAAAAATTGGTGAAACTGAGTACAATGGACACTGGAGCTGGATTTATAGTCTTAGAAATATGCCTGTGAATAATAAAGGGGAACATTTGTTTGAGTGGATGGCAAAGCAACGTTTGAAAAAATAAAAATTTTAGTTTACTAGAGATGTTAAAATGAAATTGGAAAAGACTTGCTTGAAATAGTAAATTCTGAGTTTAGTCTTTTTTTGTTTTATTTTTTTAATTCAAAAGACATATCTTTTAAAAACAAAGATTTGACTTTTATTAAAAATGAAAATATAATAATATTGAAAATAAGGAAAAGATATAGATATAGATAATTAGATAGATGGAGGGATAGTAATGGCAAAATTGAAATTTCCAGATAATTTCTGGTGGGGATCGGCTACTTCGGGGCCACAGAGTGAGGGGAGATTTAATAAGAAGAGCAGAAATATATTTGACTACTGGTTTGATACAGATAAGAAGGTGTTTTTTGATGGTGTAGGGCCTGATGTGGCTTCAAATTTTTATAACAGTTTTAGGGAAGATATAAAATTATATAAGGAAATAGGGCTTAATTCATTAAGAACGTCGATTCAATGGACACGGCTCATAAAGGATTTTGAAACTGGGGAAGTTGATGAGGATGGAGTGAGATTTTATAAAGAGGTTATAGAGGAATTTGAGAAAAATGGGATTACTCTTGTACTGAACTTGTTCCATTTTGATATGCCAATAGAATTGCAGGAAAAATATGGCGGCTGGGAATCAAAGCATGTAGTTGAATTGTTTGTAAAATATGCCAGAAAAGCATTTGAACTGTTTGGGGACAAGGTAAAATACTGGACAACATTTAATGAGCCTATAGTGCCTGTGGAGGCACAATATATGTATCAATTCCATTATCCGCTGATTGTGGATGGAAAAAAAGCTATGCAGGTTTTGTATAATACGGCACTTGCTTCGGCAAAGGTAATTGGGGAATTTAGGAAAATAGAATCGTTGAAAAAAGATGGGAAAATAGGAGTAATTTTGAATTTGACGCCATCGTATCCAAGGAGTGAAAATGAAGAGGACGTAAAGGCTGCGAAAATATCAGATGCTTTTTTTAATAATTCATTTCTGGATCCTGCGATTTATGGTAAATTTCCTGAATTGCTGACAGATATATTGGAAAAGGATGGAGTTTTGTGGGAAAGTACAGAAGAGGAACTAAAAATTATTTCAGAAAATACAGTTGACTTTCTGGGAGTGAATTATTATCAGCCTAGAAGAATAAAGGCAAGAGAAACAGAGTTTGATATTTCTAAAAATGGCTGGCTGCCTGATAAATATTTTGAAAATTATGATATGCCAGGGAAAAGAATGAATATTTACAGAGGATGGGAAATTTATCCGCAGGCGATTTATGATATTGCTAAAAATATTCAGGATAACTATAAAAATATAAAATGGTTTATTTCAGAAAATGGAATGGGTGTCGAAGATGAAGAAAAATTTAAGAATGAACAGGGGATAATTGAAGATAACTATAGAATAGATTTTTTTAGGGAACATCTGACATATCTTCATAGAGCAATAGAAGAAGGATCAAACTGCTTTGGCTACCACACTTGGACACCAATAGACTGCTGGTCCTGGACAAATGCCTACAAGAATAGATACGGATTTATCTCGGTCGATTTGCCAACACAAATAAAGACAGTAAAAAAATCAGGATACTGGATAAAGAAAGTTTCTGAAACTAACGAAATTGATGGCTGGGATATTTAAATTTAAGTAAAATATCTATAACTTCTGAGTTTTAGCTTTAAAGTGTTTTTACTATAAATTTATAAAATTTTGAAAAATAATAAAAAATAGAAATTATATTTGAGGTGAAAAAAATGGAAAGAACTTTTAAGGAAAAATTATCTGAAAAATTAATGAGCTTTGCGGGAATTATTGGGAAAAATATTTATTTGCTTAGTTTAAGGGATGCTTTTATGCTTTCATTTCCGCTTACAATGTTTGGTTCAATTTTGCTTGTTGTAACAAACTTTCCCGGGTTTAGCGAAAAGGCTAGGGAAGGGCTTGGAGCCCTGATGGGACATTCGATAGAAAGCTCAATGTTGCTTATGTCGATATTTGTAAGCATAGGGATTGGTTATTATTTGTACTTGTATAAAAATCCGAAGAGAATGCAGGATGCAATATATTCTGGGGCTGTGGCACTTGTAGCATTTTTTATAGTAACACCTTTTTCAGTAAAACTTGAAAATGGGGAACTGATGACAGGAGTTATTCCAACTTCGTTAGTTGGAGCTCAAGGGCTGTTTGTTGCAATTTTTGTATCAATTATATCGACAACTATTTATGGGTTTTTGTTAAATAAGAATTTGACTATAAAAATGCCTAAAGATGTTCCACCTGCGATTTCAAAATCATTTTCAGCGATTATTCCAGGATTTTTGACTTTAAGTGTATTTATGATAATAAACATTCTCTTTAAACATACTAAATTTGAATCAATACATACTTTTGTGTATGAATTTTTACAAAAACCGCTTGTTGGTTTGGGAACATCTTTCTTTGCCACAATAATAGCCGCAACATTGGTACAGTTCTTCTGGTTCTTTGGAGTACACGGACATCTTGTGGTAAATCCGATAATGGATACAATCTGGAATGTGGCTTCACTAGAAAATTTGAATGCGTATAATGCAGGACAGCCATTACCTCATATTGTAACAAAGCAGTTTATAGAGATGTTTTCGGTAAGTATTGGTTCGATGGGGGCATTGTCAGCATTAACAGCGGTTTTTATTGTAAGCAGAATAAAACAGCAAAGGGAAGTGGCAAAATTAGGATTTATACCAGGAATATTCAATATATCCGAACCTACATTATTTGGACTTCCTGTAATATTGAATCCTATACTTGCAATACCGTGGATACTGGGATCACCAATAACAATCTCAATTGCCTATTTTGCAACAAAAATTGGATTAATGCCTAGAACAACAGGAGTGGCGGTACCATGGACTATGCCTCTTGGAATAAGTGGAACGCTTGCAACAAATTCTATTATGGGAGGGGTAATACAAATAGTAGGTTTCGTTGTAATGGTGCTTTTATGGATACCGTTTATACTGTATTCCCAAAAGCAGTATGAAGAGGAAAAAAGAAAAAAAGAAAATGAAGCGAAAGAGAAAGAATAGTTATTAAAAATTATGGGCTATGTTATTTGAACAAATATAGTCCATTTTTTCTCCGTTCCACTTTTTTACAATATTGACTTTAAAGGATAAATATTTTATAATGAAAAAAATTATTTAAGGAGATGGAAATAGTGTTAAAATATAGAGAAATTGCTCAGGAATTAAGAAATAAAATAATAAATGGAGATTATATTCCAAATGAAAAGCTTCCAAATGAAAAGGAAATGTGTGAAAAATACAAGGCAAGCAGGATTACCGTAAAAAAGCCATGGATTTACTGGTTTCAGAAGGGCTGATCATCAAAAGGAGAGGTTCTGGAACATTTGTAAAGGATATGAGGGATGACGATGCAATAGAAATCGCCATGAAAAAGCAGTTTATGGGATTTAAGGCAACTCATGGAAATAAAAAGGTTGCATCCGCCATTATAAAGTTCAAAGTTATCCCGGCTTCAGCCGAAATAGCTGAAAAATTAAAAATAGAAAGAAATGATTTTGTCTATTATATTGAAAGAGTGCGTTACTTAAACGACGAACCTTGCGTTATCGAATACACCTATATGCCAATATCTACAATCAAAGGGTTAAAAGAGGATGTATTAAAGGATTCTATTTATGAATATATAGAAAATACATTGAATTTAAGCATACAAAGTGCACATAGGGTAATAAAGGCGGATTTGCCAACGGATTTGGAAAAAAAATATTTAAAAATCAAAGAGCTGATTCCTGTTCTGGAAGTTGAACAAGTTGCTTTTTTATCAAATGGACAAATTTTTGAATATTCAAAATCACGGCATAGAGGGGATAGAACAGAGATAAAAATGATAGAAGTGAGATAATTATAAAAATTAAATTACGTATAATAAAAAGTTTTAAAATTAAGTTCAAAAATTGTGGACATATTGTTCAAACTTTAGGTTTATATAATTTTTACCAATTCATTTTTAAACAGGTTTGGGTATAAGATAAATTCTTTTAGAAAAATTTGAAAAAAAAATAAAAATATATTGAAAAAATGCTCTTCAAATGATATAATTTTATAATATGGATAATTGTGAAAAAGTATTAAATTAGATAAGAATTTGGAGAAATTTTATGAATAAAAGTGAAGTGTTTCAAAGTTTCTTTAACAAAGGGAAAATATCAGATTTTGAGATAAATAAAGTTTCTATTAATTCAAAGGAACTTGATGAAAATGATGTTTTTGTTGCCATCAGAGGCGGGAACAATTTTGTTAATGAAGCATTGGAAAAAGGGGCTTTGGCTGTTTATGACAGTGAAGCTGTGGAAATTGATGAAAAGTATGCTGATCGTGCATTTTTTGTAAAGGACAGTGTTGTGTTTCTGCAAAATTTTGCCAGAGAATGGCGAAAGAATTTAGATATAAAAGTAATAGGAATTACGGGGAGCAACGGGAAAACGACTGTAAAGGACATGATTTACCACCTGCTTTCACAAAAATATAAAGGAAAAAAGACTGAAGGGAATTACAATAATCATATTGGACTGCCCTTCACTTTGTTGCGTGCTGAAAAAGATGATGAGTTTATCATTCTGGAAATGGGGATGAGCGGCTTTGGGGAAATTGATCTGCTGGGACAGATTGCATTGCCTGATATTAATGTTATTACCAACATTGGTGAATCACATCTGGAATTTCTGAAAACGAAGGAAAATGTATTTTTGGCAAAAACGGAAATTATCCCGTATATTAAAAATACGCTCGTAATCAATGGCGATGATGAATATTTAAAAAATGTGAAAGCTGAAAATATTGAAGTTGTAAGGGCTTTGAATTTGGGAAATAATGAGTTTAGGGATAAAACGTCTGATTTTTATTATGGAGACGTTCATTTTAACGAAAGCGGGACTGATTTTTTTCTGAAATATTTTGGAAAAACTTGTCAAAGCACAGTTGAGAGAAATTATAAAACGAATGTTCTGGGAGAACACAATGTATTAAACTTAGTTATGGCAATTGCTGTGGCTAAACAATTCGGAATGGAAGATAAAATAATAGGTGAAGCTGTGAAAAATATTGGCTTGACTGGAATGCGATTTCAAATAATTGAAAACGGCGACACAACATATATTAACGATGCCTATAATGCAAGTCCAATGTCTATGGAGAAATCACTTGAAACATTTTCCCAGATATATAACGATAGACAAAAAGTCGTTGTTCTGGGGGATATGTTGGAACTGGGGGAAAATGAGCTGGAACTTCATAGCAATCTTTTTAATACAATAAAAAATACAAAATTTGACAAACTTTATTTGTTCGGAGAAAGGATGAAAAGTCTATTTGAAAAAATAAAGGAAAATGTGGACAATGGGAATTTAAAAAATGAGAACCTGAAAAACAGGGAATTTGGACATTTTGATGAAAAGGAAGAAATAAAGGAAAAAATAGGACAGATTTCTGGAGAAAAGGTAGTGCTGTTAAAAGCATCACGGGGAATGAGATTAGAAGAAATCATAGAAAAATAAATATTTTAAACAAAGAAAGGAGAAGAGTTTTTTTATTGTTATATAATTTGTTTGAGTATGGATTATGAGTAAAAAAATTCTATAATAAAGAATGTTATATTTACTGCAAGAGTTATTTATAAATAACTGGAGAGTTTTACGTATTTTTAAATCAATAATGCTAAGAGCGTCTGTGGCGTTTATGATTGCGTTTTTGTTTATGTTAATTTTAGGGAAACCGTTCATTGCCTGGCTTAAAAAGAAAAAATATGGAGATACGGCAAGGGAGGAAGGGCCTAAATCGCATTTTGACAAGTCGGGAACACCTACAATGGGAGGGCTTCTAATAATTGGAGCAATTTTATTTGCAACAGCAGTTGCTGGCAACTTTACAAATAAATTTATTGTATTTCTGTTTGTAATTACAATTTTATTTACAACAATTGGATTTTATGATGATTACCTGAAATTAACAAGACATAAAAGTGGACTTTCTGGAAAGAAAAAAATATTGGGACAACTTATAATCACAGCATTAACATTTGGCTTTGTGTATAAATTTGGACTTGTTAATAAGACAATTGATTTTTCGATAATAAATCCGTTAATAAAAAATTCGTATATATACATAACACCAGTCCTGTTTTTTATTTTTGTGTCATTTGTAATAATCGGCTCTTCAAATGCGGTAAATTTGACGGATGGACTGGACGGACTTGTGAGTGGGCCAATAATTGTGGTAAGTATTACGCTTCTTATAATAACATATTTGACAGGACACCATAATTATGCAAAATATTTAAATCTGTATCATATTCCAGAAGTATCAGAAATAACAGTTTATCTAGCTTCGGTAATAGGTGCGTTAATTGGTTTTTTATGGTACAATTTTTATCCGGCGCAAGTATTTATGGGAGATACTGGCTCTCTGACACTGGGAGGAATTTTAGGAATTATCGTTATTTTCATAAAACAGGAATTATTATTGCCAATTGCTGGATTTATATTTATTATGGAGGCCTTGTCAGTTATGATTCAAGTCTGGCATTTTAAAACTTTTGGAAAACGGGTATTCAAGATGGCCCCAATTCACCATCACTTTGAACTACTAGGACTTCCTGAAACAAAAGTTACAATAAGATTCTGGATTGTTTCAATAATGACATGTCTATTAACATTTGTAATTTTGAAATTAAGATAAATAATAAAGCAGGGGATTTTTCCCCTGCAAACTAATTAAAATTATGTTTTTATTTATTATTTCATAAAAAATGAAATTGTAAATAAGAATATAATAAATTTATTTTTTAAGTATTCAACTAAGCTATTTTTTATTTTCAAAAAATCACGACACTTTTAATTTTAATTACAAAAGTTATTTTAATATTACTAAGCAAAATTGTAAGGGCATGGCGTCTGATACCCTTACGTTAAAAAAATTAAAATATATAATAAAAAATAGTTATTAATAAACATCTTTAAAATAGAAAAACTACTTAGTTAAATACTTAGGATTAATTAACATTTATAAAATTGTATAAAAAAGAGAGGAAAAAATCACATGGATAAAAAGGGAATTGTATTTGGTGCTGGGTTAAGTGGACTTGGTGCGAAGGAACTGCTGGAAAAAAATGGATATGAAGTATATTTGATAGATGATAAGGTTGCAATGTCGTCAGAAGAGGGAGTTAGGATTTTGAATGAAGAAAAAATTGAATTTGTTGTGAAAAGTCCAGGGATTCCTTGGAAGGCGGAGCTTTTGAAAGTTGCGAAGGAAAAGGATGTTAAGATTATTTCAGAAATTGATTTGGCTTATAAATATGTGGATAAAAATATAAAGATTATTTCATTTACTGGGACAAACGGGAAAACTACAACATCTACTAAAATGGCTGAATTACTTAATTTTGCTGGATTTCGTGCGAAACTTGCCGGGAATGCAGGTTTTTCATTTGCAAAACTGGTGGCTGATGAGGAAGAACTGGATTATGTTGTGCTGGAGCTTAGCAGCTACCAATTGGAAAATAATCCGCAGATTCATTCAAATATCGCCGGGATAATTAATTTGACACCTGATCATCTGACACGGTATGATACGGTGGAAGATTACTATATTACAAAGTTTGCGATTTTTAATAAGCAGACAGAAAATGATTTTGCGCTGATTAATCTGGATGATGAAGTTTTTGCGAAGTTGTATGAAAGAAATGAGATAAAAGAGAAAATAAAGGCTCAAAAGGTGTATTTGAGTACAGAGACAAAGGGAACAGTTTTTGTTTATGAAAATGATATTCGTATAATGAAGGATTTGAATAAACGAATTGACGAAGTTCAGAATTTTGGTGAAAAAATTGATGAAGTTTCAGAAATTTTGATGAAAACGGAAGAATTATCATTAAAGGGTAGACATAATTTGGAAAATATGTTATTTTTGATAAGTTCGGCGAAAATATTAAATGTGGAAAATAAAAAGCTGATTGAATTTTTGAAATCAACAAATGCGTTGGAGCATAGGCTTGAAAACTTTTTTGTAAAAGGGAATACAACGTTTATTAATGATTCTAAGGGGACAAATGTGGAATCGACATTAAAGGCTATTGATTCGTTTAATAATTCGATTATTATGATTTTAGGCGGAGATGACAAGAAAATTGATAATATGCCTCTGATTGAAAGAGTTAAGGAGAAAGTTGACTTTGTTTATCTGATTGGGGATAATGCTCAGCTTTTGATAGATGATATGGAAAAAATTGGGTATAAGAATTATAAGAATTTGGAAACGGTTGAAAATGTATTGAATTATTTGAAGGAAAATGTGGATTTTTCCCAAAATCAGACAGTGCTGTTTTCACCTGCGACATCTAGTTTTTGCCAATTTAAGAGTTTTGAACATAGGGGAAAAGTATTTAAGGAATTGACACAAAAAATTATAGGAAAATAATTTTTATTTTTTGGAAAAATGTAATTTAGGAGAAAAAAGTGAATAGTAAAAAAATATTGGGAACGAGTTTTATAATTGTAATTATAATACTTTCAGCATTGAGTCTTATAACTATAGCAAGTCTTAGTTTTCCAAAAGGACAGAAGGAATATGGAAAAAGCTATTATTTTTTAATGCGGCAGGCAATATGGCTAGTGGTAGGCTGGGGATTGTTTGCATTTACAGCTAATGTAAATTATAAAAAATATAAGGATATAGCAAAATATTTGTATGTTATAGGGGCTTTTGGACTTATATTAGTGTTGTTGGCGGGAAAAACGGTAAATGGGGCAAAACGTTGGATTGATTTGCGGGTAATATTGCTTCAGCCTTCAGAATTTGCTAAATTATTTTTAATTATTACGTTATCAACGCTTGCTTACACATTTAAGACACGAAATAAAATAAAAAAATTTCCTAAGATAACAAGTGGAATTATGATGATAAGTTCATTTATATATATGTTTCTTATTTTATTTGAAAAGGCATTTAGCAGTACGGCGCAAATTACAATAATAGCATTGACTTATTTATTCATTGCGGAAGTAAAATTTTCAATAATTTCGACTTATTCAGCAATAATTGGAATCGGAGGGTGGCTTGCGATAACAAAGGTTGGATATAGGGTAAACAGGCTTGTTGAATATAAATCTAAAGACGGCGGAGGGCAGACTGCAGAATCGCTGATTGCCATAGCGAATGGAAAAGTTAGTGGAAGATTTTATGGAAATGGGTTGCAAAAATATAATTTTTTGCCAGAAATACATACAGATTATGTTTTTTCAGGGTTTGCTGAGGAAAATGGATTTTTGGGAGTCTTGTTTTTATTGGGATTATATGCGGCCTTGTTAATTATAATAGGGATTGCATTGAGAAAAATAAAGGATTTGTATGCAAAATATCTATTAAGTGGTATTTTTATAATGTTTGCCACACAGATAATAGGAAACGTAGCGGTTGCAAGCCAGCTGATACCTTCTACAGGAATTCCTCTTCCAATGATGAGTTACGGAGGAAGTACAATGATAGTAGTTATGATGACATTAGGAATTGTTTATAATATATTGCGGGCGTTATACAGGCAGGAAATGGGAAGCAACCTTGATAAAATGCGGGAAATGGATTATATGATGTAGAAATAAAATAAATTTTGAATAATAAATAAAAACGAGAGGGAAAACGAAAATGGAAAAAGTAGTATTTACTACGGGAGGAACAGGCGGACATATTTACCCAGCCTTGTCAATCGCAAAAAAAGTTAGGGAAAAAGGTATAGATACGCTATTTATTGGAACAAAACATAGAATGGAAAAGGATATTGTTCCAAATGAAAATTTTAGATTTATAGGGCTTGATGTGCTGCCATTAAGAAGTATAAAATCAGGATTTAAGATGATAACTGCAACGGCGGGTGTAATAAAACTGTTAAAAAAGGAAAAGCCTACAAAGATTATAGCATTTGGGAATTATATAACAATACCGGTGCTAATAGCGGCTAATGTGTTACGAATACCATATTATCTGCAGGAACAGAATCATACAATGGGGCAGGCTAACAAATGGTTTTATAAAGGGGCAAAAAAGGTATTTATCGCTTTTGAAAATACACTCGAAAGTATTAAGGAAAAATATAAAAATAAGTTTGTTGTGACTGGAAATCCATTAAGGGAAGATTTTTATGAGAAAAATAAACAGGAGGAAAGACGGAAACTCGGAATAAAGGATGACGAGAGAGTTATTCTTGTAATAGGTGGAAGCCTTGGTGCCAAGAATATAAATGAAGCAATTGTGAAAAAATGGAAAACGATAATGGAAGATAAGAGAATACGATTATTCTGGGCGACAGGAAAAGATAACTATGAAGCATCGACTTACAGAATAAGAGATTTTGGAACAGCGGTAGTTGAACCATATTTTGAAAATGTTCCAGAATTGATGGCGGCTTCTGATATTGTAATCTGCCGTGCTGGAGCCTCAACAATTTCTGAACTTATCCAGCTGGAAAAACCGTCAGTATTGATTCCATACGACTTTGTTGGACAAAAGGAAAATGCAGATGTGCTGGAATATGCGAATGGTGCAAAAATATTTACAAATGAAACAGCAGAAAAAGCGATAGATGAAGCATTGTCAATAGTGCGACAGGTATCAATGCTGGAATTTATGAGTGAAAATGTAAAAACCTTGAAAAAAGGCAATTCAGCGGAAATAATAGTAAAAGAAATGGGAATTTAAATAAATAAACTAACAAGGAAAAGAAAATTTGGAGGAAATTATGCTAACAAAAGTAAATAACGTATATTTTAGCGGAATAAACGGAATTGGAATGAGTGGACTTGCAAAAATTTTGGCAGCGGACGGATTTAATGTGGCAGGTTCAGATTTAGAAAGAAAGCCTGTAACTAAAGATATGGAAGATATGGGGATAAAAGTTTATATAGGGCAAGTGGAAGAAAATGTAAAGGACAAGGGAATAGATTTATTCGTATATTCTACAGCAATAAGAGAAACAAATCCAGAATATAAATATATCGTTGATAATAATATAAAAAAAATAAAAAGAGGAGAGCTGCTTGCTGAAATAATGAACAGATTCGATGGAATCGCTGTGGCAGGAACTCACGGGAAGACTACTACAAGCTCAATGATGAGTGTGGCACTTTTGGAAAAGGAGCCATTTATAGTAGTTGGAGGAATTATTCCAGAAATAAGCAGTAACAGTCAGATTGGTAATTCAGAATATTTTATTGCCGAAGCCGATGAAAGTGACAATTCATTTTTATACATAAAACCAAAATATTCTGTTGTAACAAATGTGGAAGCTGATCACTTGGATCATCACGGAACTTTTGAAAATATAAAGAAATCATTTGAGCAGTTTATTGACAGTACAGAAAAAATTGCTATTCTTTGTAAAGATACTGTTGAAAAAGTTGGGCTTAATATAAAAAATAAAAATGTAGTCTGGTACAGTATAAAAGACGAAACAGCTGATATTTTTGCCAAAAATATAAGAGTGGAGGATGGAATAACAAGTTTTGAAGTTGTGAAAAAAGGTGAGGATTTGGGGACATTCAGCTTGAGCATTCCTGGAGATCATAATGTTGCAAATTCACTTCCGGTAATTTATTTTGCCCATGAGTTTAAATGTAATATGAAAAAAGTAAAAGAGAGAATCTTAAAATTTAAAGGTGCAAACAGAAGATACCAAGTTATTTATGACAATAATTTGAGAATAATTGATGATTACGCACATCATCCGACAGAAGTAAAAGTAACAATTAATGCGGCACACAATACTGAAAAAGGTAAAGTAACAGTAATTTTCCAGCCTCACCGATACAGCCGTACAAAATTTTTCTTTGATGATTTCGTAAATTCATTAAAAGATGCCGATGACTTGATTCTACTTCCAATATATGCAGCAAGTGAAGATAACACTTATGGTGTAACTTCAGAATCGCTTGCAGAAAAAATTGGAGGAAATGTCAGAGTGCAAACTCAGGAAGAAATAGAAGACATTATAAAAAATGATAGAAATAGTGGAAATACTTATGTATTCATGGGAGCTGGAAGTGTATCAAGGGTAGCTCATGAGATTGCAAATGATTTGAAAAAGATGGAAATTGATGGTTAGAATAAATAATATTGTAGAATAACCGATACAATAACGCTTATACAAAGATTCATAGAAAGTGAGAATGAAATAAAAAATGGAAATAATAAAAAATGCCAAGATGAAGGAATATTCAAATATGAAAGTTGGCGGAACTGCAAAAGAGCTTATTTTCATAGATGATAAAAATGAATTAAAAGAAGTTTTACAAACTAGAAATAACATTTTTCTTTTAGGAAATGGAACAAATACTCTTATTAATGATGGAAATTTAGATATAAGTTTTTTATCATTAAAAAGATTAAAAAATATAACAGTTGAAGAAAAAAAAGGCGATTATGATTTGATAAGAGTGGAAGCTGGACTGGATTTGAATGATCTAATAGATTTTATGGAAAAAAATAATTATACAGGGTTAGAGAATATTACTGGTATTCCAGGATCTGTTGGTGGGCTTGTAAATATGAATGGTGGAGCTTACGGGACAGAGATTTTTGATTGTATTGAAGAAGTGGAAGTTTGTAAAAATGATGGAGAAATTGTAAAAATTAAGACAACAGACTTGAACTTTAAATATAGAACTACCGAAATCAAGGAAAATAAATGGATTGTAATTTCTGCCCTTTTCAAATTTGGATTTGGGTTTGACAAGGCTGCTTCAGATGATAAAAGAGAACAGAGAAAAGTAAAACATCCATTAGATTTACCTAATTTAGGAAGTACATTCAAAAATCCGAAAGGGACATTTGCGGCAAGACTTATTTCTGATGCTGATTTAAAGGGATATAGAGTTGGAGATGTGGCAGTTTCACCAAAACATCCAAACTTTATAACAAATTTAGGAAATGCCACTTTTAATGATGTTATTTCCGTTATTGAACATGTAAAGGAAGTTGTCTTTGAAAAATTTGGAGTAAAGCTGGAAACAGAAATAATAATATTAAAAGGTTAATAAAAATAAAATATTGATAAATAAACTTAAATATTTAAACTCAGTTCTTGATTAAATTTATTATAAATTTAAATAAATTTATTTAATATGTTGAATAAAATCAAAAAAAAGTGTATAATAATAGAAAAAACGGAGTTTGAATATGAAAAAGTCAGTTAAGGTACTAATTTTATTATTTTTATTGGCAGGAATGATGTTTTTTGGTAAAAGATTTGTAGATACGGATTATTTTAAAATTCAGGAAGTTCTAATAGAGGGGCAATCAAAATTATTAAAACAGGATATAGCTGCTCAGCTGGAACAGATGAAAGGTAAAAATATTGTGTATCTGAACACCAGTGAAATTGAAAATCTTATAAAAACCGACGTGAGAGTAAAAAAAGTATCGGTAAAAAAACTTTTTCCAAGTAAAATAGAGGTAACTCTGGAAGAAAGGGAACCTTACGCATATGTGAAAAAGGGAGATAAAACGCTTTTAGCAGATAAAGATTTGAATATATACGGCGATATTTTAGAAGATCCTTCAAAAAATATTCCTGTAATAGATTACACAAGTGATGAAAGTTTAAATCAGATAAAAACAATACTTTCTAAAATAAAAAATAAAGATTTTTATGCTATGATTTCAGAAATACGGCAATCTGAGAAAAATTATGAAATAATACTTAATAATAATGTAAAAATTATAACAGATACTTTAGTAACGGAAAAAAAATATAATGATGCATATAAGCTATACGAAAAAATAAAAAAAGAAAGACCTGTGACTTCTATGGATTTAAGATTTATAGATATTGTTGTGAAAGGCGAATAATACTGTGTGTTAAAATAAGAGAAAGGAGAAGCTACTTTAAATAAGTTATAATAATCTAAGTAGCAAAGAAAAAATGGATAACTTTAGTAATGCAGCGAAACTGAAAGTAGTAGGAGTAGGTGGAGCAGGTGGAAATGCAATAAACGATATGATTGAAAGTAATATAACGACTGTTGATTTTATAGCAATAAACACAGATCAGCAGGATTTAGATAGATCAAAGGCACCTATAAAAGTTCTTTTAGGACGAGGAATGGGAGCTGGAGCGGATCCTGAAAAAGGGAGGATTGCGGCAAAGGAATCAGAAGAAAAAATAAAAGAAGTGCTGGAAGGGACAGATATGCTGTTTATAACTGCTGGAATGGGTGGTGGAACAGGTACAGGAGCATCTCCAATAATTGCTGAAGTTGCAAAAGCAATGGGAATTTTAACTGTAGCAATTGTTACAAAACCATTTAGTTTTGAAGGGCCATTAAAGAAAAATAATGCTGCAGTTGGAATTGATAATTTAAGAGAAAATGTAGATACATTAATTGCTATCCCAAATGATAGACTTTTTGAAATACCGGGAATGAATATTTCATTGATGAATGCCTTTAAAGAAGCAAATGGTGTTTTGAAAATGGGAATAAAAGGAATTTCTGACTTGATTACAAAACAGGGAATTGTAAACTTGGATTTTGCAGATGTAAAATCTATTATGCAAAATTCAGGAATTGCAATGTTAGGATTTGGAGAAGCAAATGGTGACGAAAAAGCTAAGAGTGCAACTGCACAGGCATTAAACAGCCCACTGCTGGAAAAATCCATCGAAGGAGCAAGAAAAATCTTGATAAACGTTACAGCAGGGCCAGATATTGGGTTACAGGAAATACAGGAAGTGGCTCAGACAATCGCAGAAAAAGCGGGGCATGACAAGGCTAACTTATTATGGGGATACATTATGGAGCCTGAATTGGAAGGAACAATAAGTGTATCATTGGTAGCAACAGATTTTCAGGAAGAATTTTTGACAGCTAATCCAGAGGCTTCAAGAACAATTAGATTTGCACCGGAAGAAGAAAAAACAGACGCAGAAAATAAAACAGAAGAAACTGATGAAGAAAATAATTATCAAAATGAAGAAGATGGTTACGAAGAAGACAAAGAAGAGGATGATAATTTTGTATTGCCGCCATTTTTTGAAGAGTAATCAAAAAACAAGCCTAATGCAAAGAAAGTTATTTTAAAACAATTTATTATAAAAATACAAACTATTTAGCGGATAATCTTAAATAGTTTTATTTTTGTTTATTCAAATTTTGAAAAAAAATAAACAGTATAAATAATTTTGAAAATGGCTTGATTTTGTTGGGTTTTTTTGTTATAATTATATAACCTGCTCTATTTGTGGAAGTAGGGCTAAAAAAGCCATAGGAAAGGAGAAAGAAATGAGAAATTATGAAATTATGTTTATTTTGTCTACACAATTGACAGATGAAGAAAAACAAGCTGGAGTTACATTTGTAGAAAATACATTGACAGCTGCCGGAGCAACTGAAGTTAAGACAGAAATCTGGGGAGATAGAAAATTAGCTTACCCAATTAAGAAAAAAGAAAACGGATACTACGTTTTAACAACATTCCAGGCAGATGGAACTAGATTTACTGAAATTGAAGCAAAATTAAACATTAACGAATCACTTTTGAAATACATGATTGTTAAAAATGACTAATTTGAAATAACTTAAATTATAAGAGGGTTAATACTTATAAATTAAATTTGAGGTTTTGTTATTTTAAATTTTAAAAATAAATATAAAAATTAGGGGGAAAAATTATGAATGTAGTAATACTGATGGGAAGAATGACAAGAGATCCTGAGTTAAAATATACTTCAGGAGGAAAAGCATTTGCAAATTTTTCATTAGCTGTGCAAAAAACAAGAGATGAAGTGGAATTTATTGACTGTACGGTATGGGAAAAAACAGCTGAAACAATTGCTGAATATTTTAGAAAAGGTAACAGGATTCTTGTACAGGGACGTTTAAGCGTAAGCAGTTACGAACAGAACGGTGAAAAAAGAAGAATGACAAGAGTTGTTGTAAACAGCTTTGAATTTGTTGAAAGTGCAGGAAATTCTGGGAATAGTGGTGGATACCAACAAAACCAATCTTTTAACAATAATAACAGTAAACCAGTACAAAATGACACTTTTGACAATGATAATGATGATATGGATGATGATGAAGAGTTTCCATTTTAATAATAGCTAAGTAAATTTTATAATAAAAAATGAAATTTGCTATAAAAGTTTTAGGAGGTGCAAATTAATGAGAGCTAAACCAGTTACAGAATTTAAAAGAAGAAAAAGACGTCCAAAAGTTAAATTTAAAGTAGAAGACATTAATTATAAAAACGTTGAATTGTTAAAAAACTTTATGAATGATAAAGGAAAAATCTCTCCAGCTAGAGTAACAGGATTAGAAGCTAAAGTTCAAAGAAAAATTGCTAAAGCAATCAAAAGAGCTAGACAAATCGCTTTAATGCCTTACACAAAAATTGAAAAATAAGAAGTTTTTGTTTTTATAAATTTTTAAGACTATTTAAAATGAGTATAACTTATTTTTAGATAGTCTTTTTTTTTGAAAAAATATGGAAAAATTAAGAATAATATTGTATAATGTATAAAATTGCTTCAAAATTGTATTGCTACAAATAAAGAATTGATTACTGTAATAAATTTTAGGCTGATTCGGTTTTGGAGAAGTTTAAGTATATAAAATTAGGTGGTAGTAAAAATGTTGAATAAAAGTAGAGTTGTATTTTTGCTTTTTTTATTTATTTTTATGACTAACTGTGGTAAAAAGGAGAGTCAGGAGAAAAAGAAAAATTCAGAAAATATACAGAATAAAGCTGCAAAGGAGAATATTTTTTCAAATAATTCAATTGAAAAAATAATTGAAACTTTCTCTAAAAAGTCTAAAGATAATAAAATAAGTATTGGAGATTTTGAAAAATTGGTGTATGAAAACAAGAACTACTATTATGCTAAAATACATTCAAAGGGAGATGCTATTTATGCACTGGATTACAGCGGAATAAGTGCTACAAGCATATTTTTAAAGGTAGGAAAGGTGGATGGGGCCAATCTTGCAATAATTGAAAATATGGTAATTAATCTGATACAAGTATCTGATGAAAACATCAAGGAAGCTGAAGCAAGAGCAATTTATACCAAGATTTTGGCAAATTTGGGAGATAAGGAACTGTCAAGTCTGTTGACATATACAAATGGAATAACTTATGGAATACAGATAGACTCTGTAACAAGTGAATTTGTATTTTATGCGAGGGAGTCAGAAACTGAAAACGCTGTAACAAGCATTCAAAACTTAAATTTTAGGAATAATGATGAAAAGAACACTAAAGTGGCAGTAAACTTTAAATAAAAACAATAATTTAAGAAATAAAAGAAAAAATAGGAGGGAAGATGAATTTAGAAGCATTATTTGGACTTTTACAGGGACAGGATCTAGGAAAATTGACAGAACAGATAGGAGGGAGCAGCACACAGGTAAAAGATGGAGTAGCGGCAGCTTTACCTGCAATATTGGCAGCAGTTAATAAAAATGCAAATAACAGTGAAAAGGCAGAAGGATTGAACAATGCGTTAAATCAGCACGACGGTTCAGTATTAAACAATCTTGGAAGTTATTTGCAAAATCCTGATTTAAAGGATGGTGCAGGAATTTTAGGACATTTGTTTGGAAACAATACACAAAATGTGGCCAATGCCGTTTCACAGTCAAGCGGACTTGATAATCAAGGAAGCATGAAAATCTTACAAACATTGGCTCCACTTGTATTAGGAGCATTGGGACAGCAAAAAAAGGAAAATAATCTGGATGTGCAAGGAATTGGAAACTTAACTTCAAACCTTGCAGCAAACTTCACAGGTGAAGGTGGAATTATGAGCACAATTACAAATATGCTCGATGCAAATAAAGATGGAAACGTAGTGGACGATGTAATGGGATTAGTTGGGAAATTTTTTGGCGGTAAAAAATAGAAAGTGTAAAAAATAAGTATGAAATTAGGCAAAGGGACTATTTTATTTTTAAAGTTATCTCATAAAAGCCTAATTTTTTTTACTTTTTATATAAATTTTTAATTATTAAGGATGGTAAATAATGAAATTTTTGATGGTTGGAATTGGTGGGGGAATTGGGGCGATTCTTCGTTATTTGATTAGTGCTGTGCCCCTGAAAGTGAGTTTTCCTGTACAGACTTTTGTTACGAATGTTTTGGGCGCAATATTGATTGGGGTTGTTGTTGAGGTGGTGGCTGGCAGGGAGATTTCGGAGAATTGGAATTTGTTTTTGAAAGTGGGAATTTGTGGTGGATTTACTACATTTTCTACGTTTTCGCTGGAAACGTATAATTTGATTGAGAAGGGAAATACTGGGATTGCATTGGGATATGCGGTTTTGAGTGTTGTGCTGTCGGTTGTGGGGGTTTTTATTGGAAGAGGGATTGTTAGAGTGGCATAAAAAGTGTAATGTAAAAAATTGGAATATTTTTATTAAATTTTGGTATGAGAAAACTTGAATATTTAGTGAAGGAGTTAATATGGATAAGGAACATTCAATAGAAAATACGAAAAAATATGCGATACTGGAGGTTATGTTCTTTAACGGGTATTCAGTTGGGATGCAGAGTTTTGTACTTTTGAGTTTGGCGATTTATTTTAATATGAGTTCTTTTTTTATATCAATTGTATCATCATTGCCAACTGCGGGATATTTACTGCAGATATTTACTAAGCGGGTAAATCTTCTGCTTGGGAGCAGAAAAAGGACGATGGTGATAGCGGCGACTGTTTCAAGGCTGGTTATTTGTGTTATGCCTTTTGCTGTTCTTTTTGATATAAGAAGGCAGGAAGTCTATTTTGCGGTAATGCTTATTTACGCTCTTGTTTCGCCTTTTTCAAATAACGTCTGGACAGCTGTGATGACGAAGATTATTGATAAAAGGGAAAGGGGAAAATATTTTGGGAAACGTAATTTGTTTTCATCGTTGTCTACTGTGGTTTACACTTTGTTTTATGGATATGTCTTATCAATGCCAGACAGGAAAAATGCAATGCTTATCTTGACAACGGCAATGTCACTTTCAGCAATAGGTTCAGCAATATTTATGTGTCTTCATTATGTGCCTGATTCAGAAAGAAATATGAAAAAAGTGAGCATAAAGACAGCATTTAAAAATAAAAATTTTGTCGTTTATCTAAAATTTGCTTCTGTGTGGCTGTTTACATGGGAATTTCTAAAGCCAATGACAGAATATTACAGGATAAAAATACTTGGTGTAAATACAATGTTTATTTCCCAAATGGGAGTTTTAACAGCGATATTGTCAAGTGTACTTTATCTAGTTTATGGGAAATTGTCTGATAAATACGGAAACAAGACAATGCTTAGAATGGGAATATTTTTTACAACATATTATGTGCTTACGTATTTTTCAATGACTCAGGATAATAAAATGTCAATGCTTTTTGCAGCCGCAGTAATTGATGCGATAGGATTTACAGCGATAACATTAAGTTTATTAAATTTGATGATGGAAGTTTCAGGAGAGCCTGCTGATGCTTATGTGGGAGCTTATGCGATGGTTTCAGGGCTTTCAGCAATATTGGCAGGATTGTTTGGTGGGATACTGGGAAAATTTATAAATAATGGGGTAATTTATATTTTCGGAGAACAATTTTACACAATAAGATTTGCCTTTGTTATAGGATTTATTTTAAGATTGTTTTCATTGCTGGAATTAACAAGGGTTTATTCATTTGAAAAAACATTTGTGTACGCTGGGGGAAGCAGCCGTATAAAAAGCATGTTTTCAAAAATAATGTTTTCAGGCTCAAGATACGTTATTCATTCTAATAAAGGAAAAAACGAGGATTCTGATGAAAAGGAGAATGATGTAAGTGGAGAAGAGAATGTCAATGGTAAATCTGATGAAAGTAGGGAAGAGTTATAATTAATTTGTAGCCAGTTATAAGAGTAAAAAGTTGCAGAAATTGAGTAGCATAGCAAGGAATCAAGACTCCTTGTCAAAGAGTGTAGAAAAATAAGGAAATTAAACATTAAAAAATATTGTGTTTATCGGGGTTTTTAGACTTTTACAAATGAGTAAAAGTTTTGTAGAATAGGAGAATTTTATGAAAAAGATTTTAGAGAAAATTGGGAAAGATGAGTTGCTAGAGTATTCACGTTTAGGAGATAGATTTTCTGTTGGGAATTATATTGGAAATAGTAGTAAATTTCATATTTTCACATCAATTAACCCTTACGGAAAGTATGAAGGATACAAATTTTTAAAAGATGAAGAATTAAAGAAATTAGGAAGAAAAAAATGGTATTTAGAATTAATGAAGGAAAATATAAAAGAGAGACTTTCCAATGAGGGAAAAACTGTTATTTTAAGAAAAGATAATTTTTTTGAACATTTATTTGAATATTTTGTAAAAAATAAAATAAGATTACAAATTTCTTATGATAGAGATTGGAATAACAATGGCTATTTAATTAAAAATTCAGATGAGTTTTTTTGGTTTCATTTTTGTGATGAAGAAGATGAAAACGAAGAAGAAATTATAAGAAAATACGGAGTAAAAATTATAAGAGCAGGAAAAAACGTTATAAAAGATATTATTGTAGAAGACGATGAAATTAAAAAAAATAAATTAATAAAAGTTTATGATTTAGAGGATGTTTTAGGTGATATTATTTTTCAAGACGATAATCATATTTTGATTAACGAGAAGGATTTATTTTTTGGCGATTATAAATTTACTATATTAAAAATGTCAGATATTGAAGAAATTAACGATAGAATGAATTTAATAGAAGTAAAAGATATAAATTTAGAAGAAATTTTTCCAAATATTGTAAAAATGAAAATAGAAGAAGTTTTGAAAAAATGCTTTGAGAATAAAATATTAGTACATTTTGAGCATGAGAAATCATATTCTGAAAAATTTGGAATAATTGAAAGATTTGATAACGAGAAAATAATTTTAAAAGAAATAGATAAAATGGCTGGAATTTTTGTTGCTAAATCTGAGATAATGATTGAAGATATTTCGTTTTTATTTGTTAGAAATTGTAAAGTTTTAGGAGTTTGAAATTTAAAAAAAGACTTTGTTTTTTATTGAATGGAGCCTTTTTTTATTTTTGTTGTATTTTATATGATTTCAAAAATTTCACAAACATTGTAAACAAATATCAAAAATGATATAATTTAAAAATAAATTTAAATAAAAATAATTTGATAAAAATGGGGAAAAGGAAAGGATATTTAATGAGTTTAGTTCAGTTTAACAAGGTATATAAGCAATTTGCAGGGGAATATATTTTGAGAGATGTTAATTTTACGATTGAAGAAAAGGATAAGATTGGGCTTGTGGGCGTAAATGGGGCTGGAAAGTCTACGATTATCAGGATGCTTTTGGGAGAAGAGCGGATTGATGGGAATGAGAATAATCTTAATGAGTTTGGGGAAATTGTGAAAAGTGGGGCTACCAAAATTGGGTATTTGTCGCAGAATACCGAGTTTTCAGATGAAAAAAATACGATTTATGAGGAAATGATGACTATTTTTGAGGAAGAGAGAAAAATTTGGGACGAGATTCAGAAGGTTAATATGCTTATGGGAACAGCAGATGAGGATGAAATGGAAAAGCTGATTAACAAGTCTGCTGAACTTTCTTATATTTACGAGGCAAAAAATGGTTATGAGATTGAATACAAGATTAAACAGGTGCTTACAGGGCTTGAGCTTACTGGGGAATACGAGAATTTGCTATTGCAGGATTTGAGCGGTGGAGAAAGGACACGTGTTTCGCTTGCAAAACTGCTTTTATCTGAACCTGACTTGCTGATTCTGGACGAGCCAACAAACCATCTGGACTTGATTTCGATTGAGTGGCTTGAGGATTATTTGAAAAAGTATAATAAGGCGTTTTTGCTTGTTTCTCACGATAGAATATTTTTGGATAATGTCTGTACAAAAATTTTTGAGTTGGAAAATAAAAAATTGCATAAGTATGATGGCAACTTTTCATCGTTTATTCTTCAAAAAGAGATGATTTTGAAGGGGGAAATCAAGAGATATGAGAAGGAACAGGAAAAAATTAAGAAAATGGAGGAATATATTGACAGATTTCGAGCTGGAATAAAGGCAAGACAGGCGAAAGGACGACAAAAAATACTGGATAGAATTGAGAGAATGGAAGATCCTGTATTTAATCCGCAAAGAATGAGGCTAAAATTTGAAGCGGCTAAAATGAGCGGGGAAAATGTGCTAAAAGTTAGAAATTTGTCTAAAAGCTTTGATGGGAAAAAAGTTTTGAATAATATAAATTTTGAACTTTTCCGTGGAGAAAGAGTAGGAATTATTGGGAAAAATGGGATTGGGAAATCTACACTTCTAAAAATACTTTTGGATAAGTTGCCGAAGGATACAGGGGAAATTGAGTTTGGAACAAGGCTAAAAATCGGATATTATGATCAGAATCATCAGGAATTTTCACAGGAAAGCACAATTTTACAGGAAATAAATAATTCACTTGATTTGACGGAAGAATACTTGCGAACACTCGCAGGTGGATTTTTGTTTTCAGGCGACGATGTACAGAAAAAAATCAGTATGCTAAGCGGTGGGGAAAGAGTTCGTGTGGCATTTTTGAAACTTTACATGGAAAAAGCCAACTTTTTGATTTTAGATGAGCCTACAAACCATCTGGATGTTTATTCCATCGAAGTGCTGGAGGACGCTTTGGAGGATTTTGACGGAACAATGCTAGTTGTTTCCCACAACAGACACTTTTTAGACACAGTCTGTAACACAATTTACTGCCTTGATGAAAACGGATTGACAAAATTCAAAGGAAATTACGAAGACTATAAAGAAAGCCTAAAAACAGCAAAATCAGATTCTCAAGGAACAGACATCGAAACGAAGGAAGAGAAAAAACTCTCATATCAGGAGCAGAAGGAGCAGTCAAGAAAAATCGCAAAATTGAACCGTGATATTGAGAAACTGGAAAAGGAAATGGAAAAAATCACAGAAATTAGAGAAAACTTGAATGCTGAATACGAAAAAGCTGGAAAAGAAAATAATGTGGAAAAACTTATGGAAGTGCAGGAAAAACTGGACAGGCTGGAAGAAGAAGAGATGGAGAAGATGGAAGAGTGGGATGTGAAAAGTGGGGAGTTGGAGAGTTTGGAATAGGATTTAATTTCATTTGGAAAAAATTTAAAAGGAATAAAAAATAATTTTTAAATAAAAATACAAAAAACTTAGGAGGATAAAAATTATGCAAAATGAAAAAAGCTACGTAGAAATGGAAAGAATGAGAGAGCAATCAGAATTAGGGAGGAAAGAAGAAAAAATAGTAAACTGTGTGGATATTTCAGACAATCAGAAAGTGTTTATAAAATTTAGCACAGTTACGTATAGAAATTTAATAAAATGGGTTATTATTGGTGGAATTTGTGGGATTTTGATGCCTTTTTTTCAAGTGGCGATGCTTGGTGTGATAGTTTCGGTATTTTGCTGTTTTTCGATATTGATGACGATATTGTTTAATGGGATAAGAACTGTGGAATTGAAGGAAAATACTTTTGTTACAAATGTTGAAAATGAAGATATAGATTATAAATCTTTGGAATATTTTATAATAACAACATATTCAGGGGATTTCCTGGCTTATAGAAATAATAAGAATTACTGGAGAACAATATCTGAAATAGCTTTTCCATCACAAACTATACAAAGTCTTCTAAAAAATCATCTGCTTGACAGAATACCTGTTTCCAAAGAAATTATAAATTCAGATGGGGAAGAAGTTTTTGGCGTACGTTCAGAAGAAGACATAAAAGCTGATTACCGTAAAAGAGATTTTCTTGGAAAGCGTAGAGATAGAGTTTATCGTGCTATGAGAGATAAAGTTGTGCCTCTTGACAGACTTCAAAATGAAGCTCGTAAAGTTTTTGAAAATCCAAATAATAAGTTGATAATAAAAAAAGAAGGATTAGTTGTGGATGGTGCAATTTATCCGTGGAATAGACTACAGCCAATAAAAGTTTCCAGAAATTTTGGAGGAATGTTAGAAATAAAAACAAGAGAAGATGAAATAATTTTTTCTGAAAGGGCAACAGCGATAGTAAAACTTCCTTTATTTGAGGCATTATATAATTCAATGGTTTTTCAAAAATAAGAATAATTTTATGAAAGCAGGAAAAGCAAATGGCAAATAATAAATACATTTGGGAAAACGAAAGTGACAAAATTTTAAAAAGGTTAGTTTCACAAGATGATGAAGAATTTTTGAGTAAAAAAAGGGCAAAAGAGTTATTTGATAATGGGATATTGAAAAAAATTCAAGTGGGAACTTTTGAAGGATTGAAGGAAATACATCGGTATTTGTTTCAAGAATGTTATGGAACTGCAGGAAAAATACGGGAACATGATATTCGGAAAGGCGATACTGTATTTTGTCGTGCGATGTATCTTGAAGATAATTTAAAGACAGTTTCTAAAATGCCTGAAAATAATTTTGAGGAAATAATTGAGAAATATGTTGAGATGAATATAATGCATCCGTTTTATGAGGGAAATGGGAGAGCTACTAGGATTTGGCTGGATCAGATGTTGATAAGAAGTCTTGGAATGTGTGTGAATTGGCAAAATATTAATAGAAATGATTATTTATCGGCAATGAAAAGAAGTGTGGTTAATGATTTGGAATTGAAATTTCTTTTGAAGGAGAATTTGACGGAAGATGTGGAAAGCAGAGATATATTCATGAAAGGGATTAATCAGTCTTATGAATATGAAAATATGAGGAAATATGATGTGAAAGAATTAGGGAAATAAAGGATAAAAATCGTGAATACAATGAATATTGCCAAGTAAAAAAGAAGTTTTAACAGCAGGGAGAAAGTGTATGGAAATATTAATATCGGTATTAATCGTAGTTATCGGAATTGTAATTTTGATAATAATGAATTTTAGAAATCGTAAAAAAATGTATGAATTTGATGATTTTTCGAGAAAAAAAGAAAACAGGGAAAATGAAGAGGAATCAGATAATGTGGATAGATTTGGGCATAGGGTTGTTTCAATAGATGATATTGTTGAAGTGGATTATTCACAAAATTATGAAGGAAATGAAGAAGAAAGAAATGAAGAGTATCAGAAAAGTATTTTTTTTGCACATCAAAGTATAATTCTGGGAAATTTTGAGAGGGCAAAGAAAGAGCTGGAAAGAGCAGCAGGATTGAAGATGAGTGGGAATTATGAGCTGGGTAAATTTTATTATTATTGTAAAAAGGATATACAAAATGCGATTAATATGTTCAATTTTGCGTACAATGATGGAGTAAAAGAAGCGGCTTATTATCTTGGAATGATTGAAGAGGGAGCGGAAAATGATGAGCTTGCACAGGACTAGTATAACGAGGGTGCAAAAAATAGCGAAATTAATTCAATAATTAGGCTAGGAAAAATTGCTGAAGAAAAGAAGGATTATGAAGAAGCAGAAAGTATTTATCTAAAAATTGCTGATACAAAAAATGCTGAATTAATATACAATCTTGTAAGAATTTACTTTAAGCAGAATAAAAGAGAAAAAATACTAGAATGGCAGGAAAAATTGTTAAATGAAAAGCAAATTATGGGATTGAATTCTGAAATAATCAAGAATATTGAATTTATGCTTGGAAATGAAAAAGACAGAAAATACGTGGAACTGATTAATCAGGGAAATGAACTTTTGGAAAAGAGAGATAAGGGAAATGCTCAAAAACTGTTTCTTGAAGCGGCACAATATAATGAAAGAGGATATTTGTTGCTTGCAAAATCATATTATGTTGCAGGCAATGGAGAAAAAGCCAAAGATATGTATAAAAAGGCTTATTCTCTAGGAGTGAAAGAGGCGGCTTATGAACTGGGGAAATATTTTGATACGGTTGAAGAAAATGAGAAAGAAGCTGAAAAATGGTATAAAATTGGGCAGGAACTGGGAGATGCAAAATCTATTTATGAACTTGGGATACTTTATGAATGCAGTAAGGATGAAGAGGAAGCATACAAGCTATATGAAAAAGTCGCTAATATGAAATATGCTCCTGCAATTAGCGATATGATATATTACAATAATAGACAGGAAAGTGGGAATAAATCAAAGGAATGGGCATTTAAAGTATTAAATGAAACAGGATTGATTGAACTTGGGAGAGAAGCAATAAGAGATGCACAGGATTTTCTGGAAGAAATGGGAGAATATACGGGCGATAAAATTTCAGAAAAAAATTATGAAATTGAATACGATAACGATTTGAGATATTTTATAGAAAAAAATTCTAAAGGCAGAAATATAAAGGAAGAAACTTATAAAAGAAAAAAGTCAAATTTCTGGATGATATTTGGAATTATAATTTTTATACTGCAACTGATTATAAAATGTTCAGAGTATTAGTTATGAAAAATAAATTTTTATACAAAAAAAGCTAGTAAATCCTAACTTTTCATCAAATTATTTTTCTTATTAAAAATTTTCTCCCCTAAAAATCCTGCAAACAATCCAATAAGCAATCCAGCCAAAACATCACTTGGAAAATGTACAGTTAAGTATAACCTTGAAAAAGCAATAATAATGCTTGTTATCAGCACAGCTGGGAAATATTTTTTTAAATGTTTGTAAAAAATATATACCATTGTAAAAGATGCTGAAGTATGTCCTGAAGGAAAAGAAAAATCCTTTGGGGCTTTGACTAAAAGAATAATGTCAGATATTTCTGTAAAGGGTCTTGCTTTATGCGTAAGATTTTTTAAAATGACATTTACAATAATTGCATTTATAATCAATGAAATTACCGATAAATATCCGATTTTTCGATATTTTTTGCTAGAAAGCAGAAATAATGTTATTGCAATCCAGATTAATCCGTGATTTCCTAAGCCAGTAAAAAATATCATTATGCTGTTCAGAAGTTTGGAATTTAAGCTGTGCTGGAAATTGTAAAATAGATTAATAGTAAAAATATCAATATTTTGTATAAAGTTTAGCATTTTTTCTCCTAAATAATATATTTTTGGAAATATTATATATGAAAAAGTTAAAAAAATAAAGTGAAAATTTTGGAATTTGAATAGAACAGTAAAAAATATTGTAGAGAGGTTAAGATTCTTTGCTATAAATAAAAGATATTAATTTTTAATGTAAATACATAATACAAAAAAGATACGATATACTATAATCATGTGAAATTAAAGTCAAAAAATAGAACAAAAATGAAAAATTTAAAAGTGGCTGCAAGTGTATTTATGATTGCTGCCTCTATTGTTAGAATGCCAAATCCAGCTTCAGTTTTTTGTGAAAAACATGGTGGAAAGTCTATTAATGCAAAAGATAAAGATGGAAATGAAGCAGGAAAATGCCAGTTTAAAGATGGAACGAGAGTGGATGAATGGCATTATTACAGAGAAAACAATTAGTATGATAAAAAATTATACTTGAAGAAATTATAATTTTGAAATTAGAAGATTTGATTATACGAGTAGACTTATATTTTTTATTGTGGTACATTTTATACAGCAGTAAATAATATTTTTGTGGAGGTATTAGAATGTATCATTCAAGATGGAAAAATAGTCATGAGGTTGCAGGATTTTCATATGGAGAAAGATTATATAAAAATGGAATTAAAATTAATTTTGAAAAATATCTTACAAAAGAAAAATTATCTTATTCTCAAAAAGTAATTCGTATTTATGAAAAATATTATCTTGAAATAGTTGAAGAAATAAAAGGATTTGCGGCAGGCCAAAAGTCAGATTTTGAAAAGGTGTTCGCTTTTTTAGCAGGCATGTATGTTTTTACCTATGATACTCAATGTTCAATGGTTGCAGTATCTAATAAAAATGGTATTTTTTTGCAAGGAATAGCGATTTCTTAACAAAAATTGAAAAACTTGCTGACAGTGTGCTGTATAAGCTGGATAAAGGCTTTTCATTTGTTGGGAATACAACAGCTATGATAGAAATGGAAGATGGAATTAATGAAAAAGGACTTGCTTGTGGGCTGACATTTGTATATCCTACTGTAAAAGGTGAAGGCTTTAATGCGGGATTTTTGGTTAGGTATATTTTAGAAAAATGTGAAAATACTGAACAGGTGAAGGAGTTTTTGGAAAAAGTTCCTATTGGTTCATCACAAAATATAATTGCTGCTGATAGGTTTGGAAAAATTTTATCTGCTGAATTAAATGTTAAAGTTAAAAATATTGTAATAACAGATAATATTAATTATAAAACGAATCATTTTGTAGAAAAAGATATGCTTTGTTATAATTACGAGGCAGAAGATGATATTTTTTCACATAAAAGATATGAAACATTGAAAAAGCAAAATTATTTAGGTTATAATTTAGATGATATATTTGGATTATTGAAAGGGGAGAAAGGTTTTTTGTGTCAGTATAATAGAACCAAAGGTTTTGATACAATTTGGTCTTCAGTTTACGATATAAAAAATAAAATTGTGTATAGATGCGAAGGTAATCCAAGAAGAAAAAAATTTAACATTGATAAAAGATTGAAATTTTCTTATTAAAAAATAAATAAAAACAGTCAAGCAAAGATTTCTGGGTAAAAACTTGTTTGACTGTATTTTATTACATAATTTTTTCAAAAAAGCCTATTTGGCAACTTTTAAGTTTCCAGTTGGATGACTATGCAAATGATGTTTATAGTTAAATAATAATGCTGTACAGATAATTGTAACTACACTTGCGATTAATATTCCGTAAAATTCGATAGTGTGAACAGGCACATTTTTGAAAAATCTTACAAATCCTTCTGGAGCGATTATGATGTAAGTTGTAACAACCATTGTCATAAACATTGAAGGAATTAATGCGAATAAGAAAGGTTTTTCCTTCTTAACAAGCCATACTGTTGCAGTCCATAATGAAACGGCCGCCAAAGTTTGATTTGCCCATGCAAAATATCTCCAGATAATGTTAAAGTCAATAGTTGTCAAATAGATACCGATAACAAACAACGGAATTGCAATTAAAAATCTATTTTTTATTGGACTTTGCTTAATTTTGAAAATGTCGGCAATAATTAATCTTGAACCTCTAAAGGCAGTATCTCCCGAAGTAATAGGACAGGCAACAACACCAAGCACAGCCAGGAATGCCCCAAATATACCAAGCAGCTGAACAGATGCCTTATTTACAACAACCGCAGGAGTTCCAGCAGCAGCAAGTTCCTTAATTCCGCCAAATACTGTCATCGCAGCGGCAGCCCATACTAGTGCAACAACACCTTCTGCAATCATTGCTCCATAAAACACTTTTCTTCCTTCAGTTTCATTTTTTATACAACGTGCAACCATTGGAGATTGAGTAGCGTGGAAACCGCTTACTGCACCACAGGCTATTGAGATGAATAAGTAAGGGAACATTGAAGTTCCTTTAGGATGAGGATTTCCCTTGAAAATTTCAGTAATTTCAGGAATTGCGAAAGCTCCTGTAAATTGTCCATAAATTAACATTCCTCCAATACCAATCGCCATAAATAGTAATGCAAAACCAAAAATTGGATAAATTTTGGCAATGATTTTATCAAGTGGGAGAATTGTCGCCAGAATGTAATAAGCAATTATAATAATTGTAAAAGTCATGGCACTTACACCTGGAATTAAATTATGAAGAATATCAGCAGGTGACTTTATAAACACTACTCCAACCAAAAGAAGTAAAACAATTGAGAAAACTCTCATGATCTGCTGCATAACAACACCCAAGTTTTGTCCCACAAGTTCACCAATACTGCTTCCCTTGTCCCTGAGCGAGAGCATACCAATCAGGAAATCATGAACTGCCCCTCCAAAAATACATCCAAAAACAATCCACAAAAATGCGGCTGGCCCCCACAAAGCACCTGCAATAGCTCCAAATATCGGCCCTGTCCCGGCAATATTCAGAAATTGAATCAAAAATGCTTTTGGAGTGCTAACTTGCACATAGTCAACGCCATCATAATATTCGATGGAAGGCGGTAATCTATCAGGTTCTATTCCAAAAACTTTTTCCACAAATTTGCTGTAAAACATATATCCTGAGATGAGAGCGACAATCGCTAAAATGAAAGAAATCATAATAAAAACCTCCTACAATTTTAAATATTCATTTATTTACTATATAAAAACTTTTAAAATCATTTTACTAATAATATAATAGCCTGATTTTGTAAAAAAACAAGAGTATTTGTAAAAAAATCTAACAGGAATTTAAAAAAGTTGTTGTCAATTTTATTATTATGTGATAGACTAAAACGATGGTAATGTTTTGAAATCAAAGTTAAAAAGGAGATTTTAAGATTAGCTATAAATATATTAACATTAAATTTAAAAATAAAATTTTTAGGAGGAAGAAATGATGAAAAAAGGAATAAAAAAAATATTGTACTTGGCAGTAGCAGGATTGATGATGGCTGCTCCATTAAATGCAGCTCAAAAAAGTAATGAATTAATCTGTATTGATCCAGGACACCAGCTTAAAGGAAATCCAGGGCTTGAAGAAGTTGCACCAGGTTCATCAAAGAAAAAGCCAAAAGTTTCATCTGGGACAAGAGGAGTAGCAACAAAAAAATATGAATATCAGCTTACACTTGAAGTTGGATTGAAATTAAGAAAAGCATTGCAAGATAAAGGTTACAAGGTATTTATGGTACGTGAAACACATGATGTGAATATCAGTAATAAGGAGCGTGCAATCAAGACAAATAATGCAGGATGTACTCTTTATATAAGACTTCACGCTGATGGAATCAACAATTCCTCAACACAGGGAGCCACAGTTTTAACTTCTTCACCAAAAAATCCATACACAAAAAATGTCCAAAAATCCAGTGACAAATTCTCCCGTGACATATTATCAGAATACGTAAAAGCAACAGGAGCCAAAAATCGTGGAGTTTCATATAGAGATGATTTAACAGGAACAAACTGGTCCAAAGTTACAAATACACTAATAGAATTTGGTTTTATGTCAAATCCAGAAGAGGACAGAAAAATGTCAACACCAGAATATCAGGAAAAGATGGTAAATGGAATGGTAAACGGTATTGAAAAATATTTAAGAGAAAAATAATTTTAATGATTTGAAATAGAATTATAAAATAAAGTGCCTTGAAAATTTAGATGGGCACTTTATTTTTTTTAATTGAAAAGGATAAGTTTATATTGTATAATAGAATAAAAATAAAAAATTAAAGGAGGGATTTTAAATGTTAATTGAGGAAATATTGAAAGGGGAAAACGAAAAGATTGAATTTAAGGAAAATGCTAAAACTAATGCTTATATAAAAACAGCTGTAGCATTTGCAAATGGAAATGGTGGAAAAATAGTTTTTGGAGTAAAAGATAATGGAGAAATTATTGGAGTTGAAAATGAGTTTGAAGTTATGGATGGGATAATTAATGTAATCTCAGATAGCTGCTATCCAATGATTGTTCCAGATATAAGTTTACATACGCTGGAAAATAAGACAGTTGTTATTATGGAAATTGAAGGAGGTAAGAAAAAGCCTTATTATTTGAAGTCAAAAGGGATGCAAAAAGGAACTTATATCAGAAGTGGCGCTACGACTAGAATTATTGAAGAGGATTATATTTTGAAGGAATTGGTTTTAGAAGGGGAAAACAAGTATTTTGATCAGCAAATTTGCTATGGGGAAAGTGTTAATGATGAGGAAATTGAGAGGTTCTGTGAATGGCTGGAGGAATTGGCAAGAGAAAATTCTGAAACTGATACAAAAATAAAAAAAGTTACTAAAAATACTTTGTTAAGCTGGAAACTTCTGGAAGAAAAAATGGCAGAATTTTTCCGACAAATGCCTATATTTTACTGTCTGGCAAGGAAAATTGGGAAATTTCACGAAAGATACAATGTGGTGTGTTTAAAGGGGAAACTAGAAACATATTTGTTGATAAGAAGGAATTTGAAGGTTCAATTATTATGCAGCTGGAAAAAGCGTATCAATATGTGCTTGAAAAAATAAATTTAGGTTCAGATATTGTTGGAATTTACAGAGTTGATAAATATGAAATCCCGCCTAAATCAATAAGGGAGGTAATTGCAAATGCTGTAATTCATCGAAGCTATCTTGAGCCAAATGATATTCAAGTTGCACTTTATGATAACAGGTTAGAAATTACTTCGCCAGGAATGCTGCTTTCAGGAGTAAATGTAAAAAGAATGAAAGAGGGATTTTCAAAACTTCGTAACCGTGCAATCGCCTCAGTTTTTGCTTATGTAAATATTATTGAGAAATGGGGAAGCGGTATTCCTAGAATTATGAGTGAATTGGCAGAATACGGACTGGAAGAACCAGAATTCATAACTTTTGAAAACGATTTCAGAATTAATATTTACAGAAAAAGCTATAACACTGCCCAAAGTACCCAAGGTAGTACCCAAGGTAAAACCAACACTACCCAAGCTGTTTCTGAAAAAGAAAAATTGGATATAAAAAATCTTACAGAAACAGATAAAACTATAATAAATACAGTATTAAATAACCCTGAAATGTCCCAAAAACAGATAGCTGACAATTTAAATTGGACGGTAAATAAAGTAAAATATTATATGAAAAAATTTAAGCAGAAAAATATTTTGAAGTATGAAGGAACAAGCCAGAATGGCAAATGGGAAATTCAGGAAGAAAATTTAAAATATTTTTTGAAATGAAAACTGCTTTGAAAATTATTGAATAAAAATCTTTTTATAGCCCTTGACAAAAGGGCTTTTATAGTATAAAATAATTAGGTTAGAACTCATAACTAAATTTTGAAAAATATATTATTTATCAAAATAATGTGTTTTGAAGTGAATTTTAGAGTAAATCGATATACTTAAAATAAGTATGCACTTATGTTTGATAAAGTAAATTTGCAAGAAAAGCAACAATAAAAAACTTTGTCAAATGCAGCTTTATCAAATGTAGATTGAAGAAATGAGCTTTATAAAAAGTTTTAGTTTTGAAATATAACGCGAGAATAAATATATAAATCAAAGAAATTTGAGAGGAGGAAAACAGATGCCTACTATTAATCAATTAGTAAGATTTGGTAGAAGTACAACTGAGAAAAAGAAAAAATCACCTGCATTGAAAGGTAATCCACAAAAAAGAGGGGTTTGTGTAAGAGTATATACAACTACACCTAAAAAACCTAACTCAGCCTTAAGAAAGGTAGCAAGGGTTAAATTAGTAAATGGAATCGAAGTTACTGCTTATATTCCAGGAATCGGACACAACTTACAAGAACATAGTATCGTTCTTTTAAGAGGAGGAAGAACAAAAGATTTGCCGGGGGTTAGATATAAAATAATCAGAGGAGCATTGGATACAGCAGGAGTTGTAAACAGAAAACAAGGTAGATCAAGATACGGAGCGAAAAAAGGGTAATTAATTTTTAAAAAAGTAAGGAGGACAATTAAGTGTCAAGAAGAAGAAGAGCGGAAAGAAGAGATGTATTACCAGATTCTCAATTTAACGATAAAGTAGTAACTAAATTCATTAACGGATTAATGAAAGATGGGAAAAAATCATTAGCTGAAAATATTTTTTATACAGCATTGCAACAAATAACTGAAGAAACTCAAGAAGAAGGAATCGAAGTATTCAGAAGAGCAATGGAAAATGTAAGGCCTCAATTAGAAGTAAGATCTAGAAGAATCGGAGGGGCAACGTACCAAGTACCAGTTGAAGTAAGAAAAGAAAGACAACAAACTCTTGCAATCAGATGGTTGGTTAGATACACAAGAGAAAGAAAAGAATATGGAATGGTTGCTAAACTTAAAAAAGAATTAATTGCAGCTGCCAACAACGAAGGTGGATCAATTAAGAAAAAAGAAGATACATATAAAATGGCTGAAGCAAATAGAGCATTCGCACATTACAAATGGTAATCTCATTTATTTAAAGAAAATTAATGAGTATTCAGAAATGTTTATATTTTTACTAAATTCATTTTTTCAGAACTGGATTTATAAAAATATTGTTTCAAATTTTAAACATACTTTTTTAAAAAGAAGTAGCTTACAAAAACAAGGAGGAAAATTTAAATGGCAAGAAAAGTTGCTTTGAAAGATACTAGAAATATTGGTATCATGGCACATATAGACGCCGGAAAAACAACTACTACTGAAAGAATTTTGTTTTATACAGGTGTAAACCATAAAATCGGAGAAGTTCACGAAGGAGCTGCTACGATGGATTATATGGAACAAGAACAAGAAAGAGGAATCACAATTACATCAGCTGCAACAACAGCGTTCTGGAATGGACATAGAATTAATATAATAGATACACCAGGCCACGTTGACTTTACAGTTGAGGTAGAAAGATCATTAAGAGTATTGGACGGAGCAGTTGCAGTGTTCTCGGCAGTTGACGGGGTGCAACCTCAATCAGAAACAGTTTGGAGACAAGCTGACAAATATAACGTGCCAAGAATGGCTTTCTTTAATAAAATGGATAGAGTCGGAGCAGACTTTGACATGTGTGTAAACGACATTAAAGAAAAATTAGGTGGAAATGGTGTGCCAATCCAATTACCAATTGGTGCAGAAGATAATTTTGAAGGAATTATCGACTTGGTAACAATGAAAGAATATTTATTTAAAGATGAAACTATGGGTGCTGACTACGAAGTGGTTGATATAAGAGCTGAATTGTTAGATGATGCTCAAACAGCAAGAGAACACATGATAGAATCTGTAGTTGAAACTGATGATGAATTAATGGAAAAATACTTCGGTGGAGAAGAAATCACTGAGGAAGAAATCAAAAAAGCATTAAGAGTTGCTACAATCGAAGGAACAGTTGTGCCTGTATTGTGTGGAACAGCATTTAAAAATAAAGGAATCCAACCATTACTTGATGCAGTAGTTGCTTATATGCCTTCACCAGTGGATATTAACGAAGGAAAAGTAAATGGAACTGATCCTAAGACAGAAGAACCTATCCAAAGAACAATTGGAGACGAAGAACCATTCTCAGCATTGGCGTTCAAAATCATTACAGATCCATTTGTTGGAAGATTATCGTTCTTCAGAGTTTATTCAGGAGTGTTAGAAAAAGGATCTTATGTATTAAACTCTACTAAAGGTAAAAAAGAAAGAATGGGAAGATTGCTTCAAATGCACGCTAACAAAAGAGAAGAACTTGATATAGTTTACTCTGGAGATATAGCTGCGGCAGTTGGACTAAAAGATACTACAACAGGAGATACATTGTGTGCTGAAAATGCTCCAATCATCCTAGAAAAAATGGAATTCCCTGATACAGTTATCCAAATCGCAGTTGAACCAAAAACTAAAGCCGATCAGGAAAAAATGGGAACAGCTCTTGCAAAACTTGCAGAAGAAGATCCAACATTCAAAGTGTCAACTAACCAGGAAACAGGACAAACACTTATCGCAGGAATGGGAGAATTACACTTGGAAATCATCGTAGACAGAATGAAACGTGAATTCAAAGTGGAAGCAAATGTCGGTAAACCACAAGTTGCCTACAGAGAAACAATTAACGGATTAGCAGACATTGAAGAAAAATATGCAAAACAATCTGGAGGACGTGGACAATACGGACATGTTAAGATGAAAGTTGAAGCTAATCACGGAAAAGGATACGAGTTTGTTAACCAAATTACTGGAGGAGCAATTCCAAGAGAATATATTCCAGCAGTAGATAAAGGAATTCAAGAAGCATTAGAAGCAGGAGTTGTTGCAGGATACCCTGTTCAAGATATAAAAGTTACATTATATGATGGATCTTACCATGAAGTCGATTCATCAGAAATGGCATTTAAAATAGCAGGTTCAATGGCAGTTAAAAAAGGACTTAGAGCCGCTAATCCAGTATTATTGGAACCAATCTTTAAAGTAGAAGTTACTACTCCAGAAGAATACATGGGAGACGTAATTGGAGATTTAAATGCAAGACGTGGACAAGTTTCAGGAATGACTGACAGAAACAATGCAAAAATTGTTAATGCAGAAGTACCTTTATCACAAATGTTCGGTTATGCAACTGACTTGAGATCAAAAACACAAGGAAGAGCATCTTACTCAATGGAATTTGAAAAATATGTAGAAGTTCCAAAAAATATTGCTCAGCAAGTAATTGATGAAAGACAAGGAAAATAGTAAAAATCTAAAATAACAAATAAAAATCTTAAAAAATTAAAAAACGGAGGAATTATAAAAATGGCAAAAGCTAAATTCGAGAGAAGCAAACCACACGTAAACGTAGGAACAATCGGACACGTAGATCACGGGAAAACAACAACAACAGCAGCAATATCAAAAGTATTGGCTGAAAAAGGACTGGCTGAAAAAGTTGATTTTGAAAATATCGACCAAGCCCCTGAAGAAAGAGAAAGAGGGATTACAATCAACACAGCTCACATTGAGTATGAAACAGAAAACAGACACTATGCTCACGTTGACTGTCCAGGCCATGCCGATTATGTAAAAAATATGATTACAGGAGCAGCTCAAATGGATGGAGCAATCCTAGTAGTATCAGCAGCTGATGGGCCTATGCCTCAAACAAGAGAACACATCCTGCTTGCAAGACAAGTTGGAGTTCCTTACATTGTAGTTTACTTAAACAAAGTTGACATGGTAGACGACGAAGAATTATTAGAATTAGTAGAAATGGAAGTAAGAGAATTACTTACAGAATACGGATTCCCAGGAGATGATGTACCAGTAATTAAAGGATCTTCATTAGGAGCATTAAATGGAGAAGCTCAATGGGTAGAAAGAATCATGGAATTAATGAACGCAGTTGACGAATATATTCCAACACCAGAAAGACCGGTAGACCAAGCATTCTTAATGCCAATTGAAGACGTATTCACAATTACAGGAAGAGGAACAGTTGTAACAGGAAGAGTTGAAAGAGGAGTAATCAACGTTGGTGAGGAAGTGGAAATTGTAGGAATCAAACCAACGACAAAGACTACTGTAACAGGAGTAGAAATGTTCAGAAAGCTATTGGATTCAGGACAAGCTGGGGACAATATCGGAGCATTGTTAAGAGGGACTAAGAAAGAAGAAGTTGAAAGAGGGCAAGTACTTGCTAAACCAGGGACAATCACTCCACATACAGGATTCAAGTCAGAAGTATACGTATTGACAAAAGATGAAGGAGGAAGACATACACCATTCTTCACAGGATACAAACCACAATTCTACTTCAGAACGACTGACATCACAGGAGAAGTTAATTTGCCAGAAGGTGTAGAAATGGTAATGCCTGGAGACAACATTGAAATGACAGTTGAATTGATTCACCCAATCGCAATGGAAGAAGGATTAAGATTTGCGATAAGAGAAGGTGGAAGAACAGTAGCTTCAGGAGTAGTAGCAACTATTACTAAATAGTTTTCTGTAAAGGATTTTCTTAAAATAAGAAAGCAAGAATAAATATTTTATAGTTTTATGGTTTGTTTAAAAAATAAGATGTTTATAAGTAAAATATAACTAATAATAGCACTTAATTAAATTATTAAAAAAATTTTTAGATTTATTTATGGTGCTATTGTTTTTTTTAGAATTATAAGGTATACTAGTTATAAGATTTATAGAAATATTACAATTTATATTATCTATAAATATTTCATATAAAAATTGTCTTAGACTTAAGGTGCATTTTTAAAGAAGCGTTTTCAATGATAAAGTTATATTTGTTTTCGTTAAAATTTTTACTTGATTTGAAATTTGTAAATAACTTATAGTTAGTTTTTTAAAAGTAGATATGCTGTGATACAAGGGTATTTAATTTGATTTTGAAAATTATTTTAACTTTAGTATTGATAAATTACCTTTTTTTTAAAAAAAACTTTACAAATTCATATTATTGTGCTAAAATTAGCTGTGAATTGTTAAGATATATTTGTTAAAATTATTTTTAGGAGGAAAAAACAATGAAAAAAGTATTAGGAGTATTAGCATTAGCATTAAGCGTATCTAGTCTTGCCTTAGCTGAACAAGATCAAGATACATTAAAAGACATTCATTTCTCTACTGAAGTTAGACAAAGTTATACTGACAAAAAATCAAATACAGGAAATGGATTAGGAGTTGCCGGATTTAAAGGTGACAATAAAGAAAAAACTAGATGGAGAAACATCTTTGGTGGAGATTTACATTTAGTAGATGAAGGAAACTTAGGATTAAGATTTGAATTCCAAAATGATCAAGACAGAGTTAAAAACAAATTTGATTATGAATCTAAAACAGGAGTAAAAGGAACTTACGATAAATCTCAATCTTGGGAAAATGATATTGCATTATATAGAGATATTACATTAGGTTCTTGGACTTCTAAATGGGATTTAGGATGGACATATAAATCTACAAGTGGAACAGGAAGATATTCTGGACATAGAGGAACATCAAATGAAATTTATGTAGGACCAACATTTGGAATTAGTTTCTTTGGACAAAATTTTAATGCAAAAACTCAACTTGTTTATTTTGATCAATCAGGAAGTAAAAGTGCAGACAATGCTTGGGATGGAAGTGACTTCCAAAAAGGAAAAGTATCTGGATGGGGATTTAACTTCGCTTTAGAAAATAGTGGAAAAATCTTTGACAATGGAATTGGAAGTTTAGATTATAATGTTAGTTTAACTAACAAATTAAGAGATGCAAAAGGTAAATTAGTTGAAACTGGAAAAGATGCTAAATCTACTGTGTATTTGGACTATGTAGTAGGAGCAACTTATAAAACACCTAGTTTTGGTGGGTTCTATGGATTAGTGAATACTGAAAATGAATGGGAAAAACAAACAGCTAGACATGGGTTCTCAAATAACTTCTCAGTATGGACTGGATTAGGATATAAGACAGGAATTGATTTACCAGTAGGAACATTAACATTAAACCCTATGGTTAAATACAGAGTTGTTAACAAAGAAACTGTTAAAGGATATGCTAATGATGGACGTTATAGAAATACTGATAAATATACAAGAGAATATAATGAATTAAGAGCAGGATTGAATGTTGGTTTAGAAGTTAAATAATTTTTAATTATTCTGTTTTTATAATAAGAAGAGATGAAAGATTTTTTCATCTCAGATTTGCGATAAGAGAAGGTGGAAGAACAGTAGCTTCAGGAGTAGTAGCAACTATTACTAAATAGTTTTCTGTAAAGGACTTGGAAATAAAAAATAAATATTGCAGATAATGAAAATATTTGTTATAATGTTTAGAAATGTAATAGAAAATAGTTCACAAATGTTAAGTAAAGGAGAGATTAGGTTTTAATAATCTAATTTCTCTATTTGCTAAGATAAACAAAGAAATAAACAGGAGGAAAGACTTTGGATAAAATAAGAATATATTTACAATCTTATGATCACAAACTGTTGGATCAATCTGCTAAAAAAATCGCAGAAGTAGCTAAGAAAAATGGTTCAGAATTAGCAGGACCGCTTCCATTGCCTACAAAAACTAAAAAATATACAGTTTTAAGATCAGTTCACGTAAATAAAGATTCAAGAGAACAATTTGAAATGAGAATTCACAGAAGATTTGTAGAAATCAAAAATTCAAATCAACAAATCGTAAATGCATTAGCATCATTAAACTTGCCATCAGGTGTGGGAGTTGAAATTAAGCAATCGTAAGGCTTAGTACAAGTTGGCATAAAAAATTGTCAACCAATATATTAAGGAGGAAAAATAAAAAATGATATTAGGTAAAAAAATCGGAATGACTCAAATTTTTGAAGATGAAAAATTAATTCCAGTTACAGTAATTGAAGCAGGAACTAACTTCATTACACAAATTAAGACTGAGGAAAAAGAAGGGTACAATGCTATCACACTAGCTTATGGAGATAAAAAAGAAAAAAATACTACTAAACCATTATTAGGTGTATTTAAAAAAGCAGGAATTACTCCAAAAAGATTTCTTAAAGAATTTAAAGTAGCTAATCCAGCTGACTTTACATTAGGACAAGAAATTAAAGTAGACGTATTGGAAGGTATCGAATTTGTTGATATTTCTGGAACTTCAAAAGGTAAAGGGACTGCAGGGGTTATGAAAAGACATAACTTTGGTGGAAACAGAGCTTCACACGGGGTTTCAAGAAACCATAGACTTGGAGGTTCTAACGCAGGAGGAGCCGCATCAAACAGTAATGTGCCAAAAGGTAAAAAAATGGCTGGAAGATTGGGAGCTGAAAAAGTAACAGTTCAAAACTTGCAAGTTATTAAATTTGATGTGGAAAACAGTCTTTTATTAGTAAAAGGTGCTGTTCCAGGGCCAAAAAATGGTTATTTAGTTATCAAAAAATCGGTAAAGAAATATTAATAGGAAAGAGAGGAGGATAACATGCCAGTTTTAAATATATATAAATTAGACGGTTCACAAGCAGGAACTATTGAAGTAAATAACGACATATTTGGAATTGAACCAAATAAACACGTAATGCACGAAGTTTTAGTAGCAGAATTAGCTGAAGCCAGACAAGGATCTGCCTCAACAAAGACAAGAGCAGAAGTAAGAGGTGGAGGAAGAAAACCTTTTAGACAAAAAGGAACAGGAAGAGCCAGACAAGGTTCTACAAGAGCACCACACATGGTAGGTGGAGGAGTAGTTCACGGGCCAAAACCAAGAAACTATGCTAAAAAAGTAAATAAAAAAGTTAGAAAACTAGCTTTGAAATCAGCTTTAGCAACAAAAATTAGCGAAGGAAACTTAATTGTATTAGATGATTTCGTATTGGAAACACCAAAAACAAAAACATTTATTAATTTTGCAAAAGCATTGAATTTTGATGGAGCAAAACAATTATATGTAACAAATGATGACGCTGATAATATAGATAGAGATTATTTCTTATATTTATCAACTAGAAATATTGAAAAAGTTGCAGCAATAAATACAAGAGATTTAAGCATCTACTGGTTAATCAAACAAGACAAGGTAATCTTAACTAAAGAAGCTCTTGCAACAATCGAGGAGGTGTTAGCATAATGCATATTACTGATATTATCAAAAAACCTGTAATTAATACAGAAAAAGCAAGAAATTTATTGGAAAATAATGAATATGTTTTTATAGTAGATAGAAGAGCAAACAAACTTCAAATTAAAGATGCAGTTGAAAAACTATTCAATGTAAAAGTTCAAGGTGTAAATACTTTAAACGTTAAACCGAAAAACAAAAGATTCAGAATGTCAATGTATAAGACAGCCACTATCAAAAAAGCAGTTGTTAAATTGAAAGATGGAGAATCTATTACAGCTTACGAAGGATAAGGCGAATCATAAAAATCATAACATCTATTTCTCGGGGGATTCCCCGAAAAATAATTTTTATAAAAAGTAAAATTAACTATATTTTTTTGTGGAAATTATTTAGTAAAAATGCTATAATAGATAAGTTATGTAAAATTATAGAGATTATTTAAAATTTTTTTGAATAATGAGAAAATAAAATGAGAAATAGGAAGAGAGGGAACGGAAATTATGCCAATAAAAAAATTAAAACCGATGACTAGTGGGACACGGCATATGTCGATATTAGTTAATAAGGAATTAGATAAGGTAAGACCTGAAAAATCTCTAGTTGAACCGTTAAATTCATCTTACGGAATTGACAACTATGGACATAGAACAGGTAGAAACAGACATAAAGGACACAAGAGATTATATAGAGTAATCGACTGGAAAAGAAATAAAATTGGAATACCAGCAAAAGTTGCAACTCTTGAATATGATCCAAACAGAACTGCAAACATTGCATTGTTACACTATGTTGATGGAGAAAAAAGATATATCTTAGCTCCAAACGGACTTAAAAAAGGTGACATTGTATTAGCAGGAGAAGGTGCAGATATCAAACCTGGAAATGCGTTAAAATTAAAAGACTTACCAGTAGGGACAGTTATTCACAATGTAGAACTTATGCCTGGTAAAGGTGGACAGTTGGCAAGATCAGCAGGAACAGCTGCAAGACTTGTTGCAAAAGAAGGGACTTACTGCCACGTGGAATTACCATCTGGAGAATTAAGACTTATCCATAAGGAATGTATGGCTACAATCGGAACAGTAGGAAATTCTGAACATTCATTAGTATCATTAGGAAAAGCTGGAAGAAATAGACACTTAGGAAGAAAACCTCACGTTAGAGGATCAGTAATGAATCCTGTGGATCACCCACACGGAGGAGGAGAAGGAAGATCTCCAATTGGTAGAAAATCACCAGTTACACCTTGGGGTAAACCTACACTTGGTAAAAAAACTAGAGGTAAAAAACTTAGTGATAAATTCATCGTTAGAGGAAGAAAAAAATAGTAGTTTAAAAATAAAGTCAATATCAATTCTGATAACACAATTTTTAGATGAAAAACGCAGAAATGGACTGTGCCAGTCAAACAGACAGATAAAATATCTAAAAAGAAGTTTGGCTGAATATAAAAATATTGCTTGATACATTGAATTAAAATTTAAATATCTTAGATAATAGATAATTAGAAATGAGATGTATTAAGTAACATTTCTCAATTTAAAAAATGAAATAAGGAGGAAAGAATGGCTCGTTCATTAAAAAAAGGACCTTTTGTTGATGCATATTTATTAGAAAAAATAGAAGCATTGGGAGGTAAAAAACAAGTTATTAAAACATGGTCTAGAAGATCAACTATATTCCCTCAATTTATTGGACATACTTTTGCTGTCTATAATGGTAAAAAACATATACCTGTATATGTAACTGAGGAAATGGTTGGACATAAATTAGGTGAATTTGCACCAACTAGAACTTTCTACGGACATGGAAAAGACGCTAAAAAAGGTAAAAAATAATTAAATAAACCGATAGACATACATTGATGAAAGGAGAGGACTTTGAATGGCAGTAGTAGCTAAATTGAAATACCAAAGATTAAGCCCTCAAAAAGCAAGATTAGTTGCTGATATTGTAAGAGGGAAAAATGCATTGCAAGCATTGAACATTTTAAAATTTACAAATAAAAAAGCAGCATTATACATAGAAAAAACATTAAGATCAGCAATTGCAAACGCTGAACATAATAACAATATGGATCCTGATAAACTGTTTGTATCAAAAATATTAATTGATAAAGGGCCAGTATTGAAAAGAATCAGCCCAAGAGCAATGGGAAGAGCTGACATTATTAGAAAACCAACAGCTCACATCACAGTAGAAGTTGATGAAAGAGAAGATTAATTTAGACAAATAAGGAGGTAAGTCTGTGGGACAAAAAGTAGATCCTAGGGGGATAAGATTAGGAATCACAAGAACTTGGGATTCAAAATGGTTCGCTGAGGGAAAAGAATACGTAAGTAACTTTCATGAAGATTTAAAAATTAAAGAATATATTAAGAAAAACTATTACCACGCAGGGATTTCTTCTATTCAAATAGAAAGAACATCACCTACAGAAGTAGCAGTTATTATAGAAACTGGAAAAGCTGGAATCTTAATCGGAAGAAAAGGGCAAGAAATCGAGGCTTTAAAAGTAAAATTAGAAAAATTAACTGGTAAAAGAGTACAAATTAAAGTACAGGAAATTAAAAACCCTAATAAAGACGCTCAATTAGTAGCAGAAAGCATTGCAACAGCAATTGAAAAAAGGGTTGCTTATAAAAGAGCAGTTCAACAAGCTATTCAAAGAGCAGAAAAAGCTGGGATTAAAGGAATTAAAGTTATGGTATCGGGAAGATTGAATGGTGCCGAAATTGCAAGAAGTGAATGGACACTTTCAGGAAGAGTACCACTACATACTTTAAGAGCAGATGTTGATTATGCAACAGCTACTGCACACACTACATACGGTGCTTTAGGATTAAAAGTATGGATATTTAATGGTGAAGTTCTTTCTACTACAAAGGAAGGAGAAAACGAATAATATGTTAATACCTAAAAGAACGAAATATAGAAAACAGTTCAGAGGAAAAATGGGTGGTGTAGCAACTAAAGGAAACAAAGTTGATTTTGGTGAATTTGGACTTGCCGCTAGAGAATTTGGTTGGATTACTTCAAGACAAATCGAGGCTTGTAGGGTAACAATCAATAGAACATTTAAAAGAGAAGGTAAAATCTGGATAAGAATATTCCCTGATAAACCTTATACTAAAAGACCTGAAGGAACAAGAATGGGTAAAGGTAAAGGTAATGCAGAAGGTTGGGTAGCAGTAGTTAAAAAAGATAAAGTAATGTTTGAAGTTGGTGGAGTATCTGAAGAGAAAGCCAAAGAAGCATTAAGAAAAGCTGGACATAAACTACCTATAAAAGTTAAATTTGTTAGAAAAGAAGAAGTAGGTGGTGATAAGTAATGACAATTAACGAAATTAGAGAATTATCATTGGAAGAATTGGAAGTTAAAGTAAATGAATTGAAACAAGAATTATTTAATTTAAAATTTCAAAAAACTCTTGGACAATTACAAAACACTGCTAAAATACGAGATGTTAAAAGAACAATAGCAAGACTAAAAACTGTTGTAACTGAAAAAACTGGTAAATAGGAGGATCAAGAGTGGAAAATAAAAGAAACGAAAGAAAAGTAAGAGAAGGAATCGTTGTTTCTAACAAAATGGATAAAACGGTAGTTGTTCTTGAAGAAACAATGAAATTACACAAACTTTATAAAAAAAGAGTAAAAACTTCTAAAAAATATAAAGCACACGATGAAAACAATGACTGTGGAATCGGAGATAAAGTGCAAATTATGGAAACTAGACCATTAAGTAAAGATAAGAGATGGAGAGTTGTTACTATCTTAGAAAGAGCTAAATAATTTAATCTTACTAAAAAATTACTTGATGTTTTATTTTCAATATTAAAACAGGAAGAGAATAGTGTGAGTTAACATTTGAGAGGAGGAAATTTTAAATGGTTCAACAACAAACGATGCTTAATGTTGCTGATAACACTGGAGCTAAAAAAATCATGGTTATTAGAGTATTAGGTGGATCAAGAAGAAGATTCGGTAAAATAGGAGACATCGTAGTAGCAACAGTAAAAGAAGCTATACCAAACGGAAACGTTAAGAAAGGTGATGTAGTAAAAGCTGTAATCGTTAGAACAAGAAAAGAATTAAAAAGAGCAGATGGTTCATATATAAAATTTGATGACAATGCGGCAGTTATATTAAATACAGCATTAGAAGTAAGAGGAACAAGAATTTTTGGACCTGTAGCAAGAGAATTAAGAGCGAAAAACTTTATGAAAATAGTTTCTCTAGCACCGGAAGTATTATAGGAAGGAGAGTTAAACGTGGCTAAACCAAACTTAAAATCAGTACCTAAAAGATTACATGTTAGAACTGGAGATACAGTTATTGTAATTAGTGGTAGATCAAAAGATTTGTTACGTAATGAAAACAGTACGCAAACTGGAGATAAAGGAAAAATTGGAAAAGTATTAAAAGTATTCCCTAAAACTGGAAAAATAATTGTTGAAGGTGTAAATATCAAAAAAAGACATATTAAACCTAATGCAATGAACCCACAAGGCGAAGTTGTAGAAAGAGAAATGCCAATTTTCTCATCTAAAGTAATGCTTTGGGATGAAGGGGCAGGGAAACCTACAAGAGTAAGAAAAGAAATTAGAGATGGAAAAAAAGTAAGAATATCAGTTGTGTCTGGTAATGAAATATAATATTTTAGAGAGGAGGATGTAATAAATGGCTGAAAAATATATTCCAAGATTACAGAAATTATACAAAGATGAAATAGTTTCATCATTATTGAAAGAATTAAATTTATCTAACGTTATGCAAGTACCAAAACTTGATAAAATAGTAGTGAATATGGGGATTGGAGAAGCAGTAAGCAATCCTAAGTTAATAGATACGGCTATTGCTGAATTGGCACAAATTACAGGACAACAGCCTGTACCAAGAGCAGCTAGAAAATCAGAAGCTGGATTTAAATTAAGAGAAGGACAAAAAATTGGAGCAAAAGTTACATTAAGAAAAGAAAAAATGTATGAATTCCTAGATAGATTAATCAGTATCACATTACCAAGGGTAAGAGATTTTGAAGGTGTTTCACCTAAAGGTTTTGATGGAAGAGGGAACTATACATTAGGATTAAGAGAACAAATCGTATTCCCTGAAATTGAAATTGATAAAGTAGATAAAATCTTTGGATTAGGAATTACAATCGTGTCTACAGCACAAAATGATGAGCAAGGAAGAGCTTTATTAAAAGCATTCGGAATGCCGTTTGCAAAATAGTATTATTTTGAAGGAGGTGTAATTTAATCAATGGCTAAAAAAGCAATGGTTGAAAGAAACTTAAAAAGAGAAAAAACAGTTGATAAATATGCAGCTAAAAGAGCTGAATTAAAAGCAAGAGCTAAAAAAGGTGATAGAGAAGCAATTTTAGAATTATCTAAATTACCAAGAAACGCTTCACCTACAAGAGTTAGAAATAGATGTCAAATTAACGGAAGACCAAGAGGATATATGAGAGAATTTGGTATTTCAAGAGTTATGTTCAGACAATTAGCAGGAGAGGGAGTTATCCCTGGAGTAAAAAAATCAAGTTGGTAATTTTGAGAGGAGGAAGAATTAATGTATTTAACAGATCCTATTGCTGATATGCTTACTAGAATCAGAAACGGAAACATGGCTAAACATGCACAAGTTGCAATACCATTTTCAAGAATTAAAGAAAGTATAGCGAATATATTAAAAAATGAAGGATATATAAACGGTTATGAAATCAAAGAAGAAGGAGCTATAAAAAATATAGTTGTATCTTTAAAAACTGTAGATGGAGAAGCTGTAATCAAAGGATTGAAAAGAATATCAAAACCTGGAAGAAGAGTTTACACATCTGTAGAAAGCTTGCCTAAAGTATTAGGTGGATTAGGAATTGCCATTGTCTCAACACCACAAGGTGTTATTACAGACAAGGAATGCAGAAAGCATAACGTTGGTGGAGAAGTTCTTTGCTACGTGTGGTAATTTACGCATTTTATAAATTAGGAGGATAAACAATGTCAAGAATAGGTAAAAAACCTATAACTATACCTGCTGGTGTTGAGGTTAAGCAGGATGGAAATACTTTTACTGTAAAAGGGCCAAAAGGGCAATTAGTAAGAGAATTAAGCAGTGAAATTAAAGTAAATATTGATGGTAATGAAATTACATTTGAAAGATCAAATGATTTACCAAATATCAGAGCTCTTCATGGGACTACAAGAGCAAACTTAAACAATATGATTGTTGGAGTAAGTGAAGGATTCACTAAAGGATTGGAATTAGTCGGAGTAGGATACAGAGTACAATCTAGCGGAAAAGGATTAACTTTGTCTTTAGGATATTCACATCCAGTTGAAATTGAAGCAGTAGAAGGAATTACTTTCAAAGTTGAAGGAAATACTAAAATTTCTGTTGAAGGAATTGACAAACAATTAGTTGGACAAGTTGCCGCAAACATCAGAGCTAAACGTCCACCTGAACCATATAAAGGAAAAGGTGTTAAATACGCTGATGAAGTAATTAGAAGAAAAGAAGGTAAGAAAGGATAGGAGGTAGATTTTAATGGTAAAAAAACTTGATAGAAATAAATTAAGACAGAAAAAACATAGAAGTATTAGAAAAAAAATCGTTGGAACTGCTGAAAGACCTAGACTTGCTGTGTATAGAAGTTTACAAAATATCTTCGTTCAAGTAATTGATGATACAACAGGAAACACTTTAGTTTCTGCATCAACTATTGAAAAAGGTGCAAAAATTGAAAAAGGTTCAAATATTGAAGCAGCTAAACAAGTTGGAGAAAGAATTGCTAAAAAGGCGTTAGATAAAGGTATTACTGCTGTTGTATTCGACAGAGGTGGATATGTGTACACAGGAAGAATTAAAGCTGTGGCAGATGCTGCTAGAGAAGCAGGATTAAAATTCTAAAGATAAGGAGGATTTATTTTGGCTAGAGATAGAGATAACAGAGAAAGAGAAAGTGAATATAAAGAAAGACTTTTAAGAATAAGCAGAGTTTCTAAAACTGTTAAAGGAGGAAGAAGAATTTCGTTCTCAGTATTAGCAGCTGTTGGAGATGAAAAAGGAAAAGTAGGTATCGGTTTAGGAAAAGCTAACGGTGTACCTGATGCAATCAGAAAAGCCATCGCAAATGCTAAGAAAAACTTAGTAACTGTTTCATTAAAGGGTGGAACATTACCGCATGAGCAAATTGGTAAATATAATGCAACTTCTGTATTATTAAAACCAGCTTCAAAAGGGACAGGAGTTATCGCTGGTTCAGCAACTAGGGAATTATTAGAGTTAGCAGGTGTAAAAGATGTGCTTACAAAAATTAGAGGTTCAAAAACTAAAGATAACGTTGCAAGAGCAACTTTAGAAGGATTAAAACAATTGCGTTCTCTTGAAGATGTAGCAAGACTTAGAGGAAAATCAGTTGAAGAAATTTTAGGATAATAAGGTTAGGAGGTAAAATTAATGTCTAAAGTAAAAGTAACGCTTGTAAAAGGAATTAATGGAAGAAAACCTAATCATGTTGCGACTGTAAAATCACTTGGATTAAGAAAAATCAGTCAAAGTGCAGTTCATAACAAAACTGCTGATATTGAAGGAAAAATTAAATTAGTTTCTTATTTACTTAAAGTAGAGGAGGTTTAGAATAGATGAATCTTAATGAATTAAGACCTGCTGCTGGATCGAAGAGAGAAAGAAGAAGAGTAGGAAGAGGACACGGAACTGGTTGGGGAAAAACTGCCGGTAAAGGTCACAATGGACAAAAACAAAGATCAGGTTCATATGTATCACCTATATTTGAAGGTGGACAAATGCCTATTATTAGAAGAATTCCTAAAAGAGGATTTTCTAATGCACCATTTAAAAAAGATATAATTGTAATTACATTGGCTAATATTGTTGAAAAATTTAACGATGGAGATGTAGTTAGCTTACAAACATTAGTTGAAAATGGAATAGTTAAAAACCCTAAATTTATAACAAAATATTCTGATGAGGTTTTAAGAAATACAAAAGGTAGAAGAGCTGTAAGAGAATATTTAAATGTAAATATTGAATCATATGTAAAAGAAAAAGATTTTACAAGTCTATTAAAAATTATAGGGAATGCAGAAGTTAATAAAAAATTAACTGTAAAAGCACACAAGGTTTCTAAAACAGCTAAGGAATTAATTGAAAAAGCTGGAGGAAATGTAGAATTATTAGAAGTAAGATCATATTCAGCTAAAGCAGGAAATAATAAAAAAGAAGATGGGAATAAGTAAGATTTGATATCTTGCTTTTTCTTCATACACTAAAGGAGTGATAGAATTGACTCTAGCTGAAGCAGTAACAAGCAGGGTAAAAGCTATTTTTAATATACCCGAACTAGAAAAAAGAGTAACATTTACATTACTTATGATAATGGTTGCAAGAGTTGGAATTCACATAGCAGTTCCGGGAATTAATACAGAGGCTTTTAAAAATTTCCAGCAGGGAAATGCAATTGCTCAATTTTTAAATTTATTTTCGGGTGGAGCTGTTGAAAGAGCTTCAATTTTTGCATTGGGAATAGTCCCGTATATTAATGCTTCCATTGTATTTCAATTATTAGGAGTAATTTTCCCTAAAATAGATGAAATGCAAAAGGAAGGTGGAAAAGAACGTGATAAAATAACACAATGGTCAAGATATGTAACAATTGTATTAGCAATCATTCAATCATTTGGAATTGCAGTTTTAATGCAAAATCAAGGGTTGGTATTGGAACCGGGGCCAAAATTTATACTTAGTACAGTAGTTCTAATTACAGGAGGAACTTCATTCCTGATGTGGATTTCTGAAAGAATCTCAATAAGAGGTATCGGAAATGGTACATCAATGCTAATTTTCTTAAACATTGTTGCAGGATTGCCATCTGTTATTAGTGCTATGCTTGCAGGATTGCCTAGTGGAATGGGAAAAGTTTTATTAGGGGTATCAATTGTAGTATTTGTAGTATTTATTGCACTTATGGTAATTATACAGCTGGCTGAAAGAAGAATTCCCATTCAATATGCAGGAAAAGGAAGTCTTGGGTTTGGCGGGGGACAAAGTACAGTTGGGAAAAGAACATATTTACCATTAAAAATAAATATGTCTGGAGTAATGCCAATAATCTTTGCGTCAGTATTAATGGCAGCACCGCCGTTTTTAGTTTCAATGATGAAAACAGGAGATTTAAAGAACTTTTTGGCAGCTCAGTTTGAGCCAAAAGGAGTTTTATATCTATTATTATTTGCAATATTAATTACAGTATTTTCATTTTTCTATACACTTACTATTGCTTTTGATCCAGATAAAGTATCTGATGATTTGAAGCAGAGCGGGGGAACAATTCCTACGGTAAGAGCTGGAAAGGAGACGGCTGATTATTTGGAAAAAGTTGCTACAAGAGTAACGTTTGGGAGTGCGATTTTCCTATCATTATTGGGTATTATGCCAAATATCTGGTTTGGATACGTCCTAAAACTTCCAGTTATGCTTGGAGGAACAAGTTTACTGATCTTAGTCGGAACTGCGGTGGAATTATTGTTACAAATAGATTCTTACTTAGCAGTTAAACAAATGAAGAGTTTTGTAAATAGAAGAAATCGTTAATAGAAATTAATGGTTAAAATAAATTTTAAAAGCACACTAAAATTGAATGTGTGCTTTTTTGTTTTAGACTTAATTTTAGCTAGCAAAATTATTTGTCTTACTTAATAATTTCCACTTGTCTTTTGTGTATATATCCTGTACCAGCAGGATATTCAAAAATGATATAATACCAATCACCATATTTGTTTATTACCATAAATTCTTTTTCCTTTTCAGTTTTTCCCAAAATAGGTGCATTAATTTCAGGTAATTTTTTTACTTCTGTATTTTCTTTAGGTTTTATTTTTTTCATGAAAATTACCTCCTTAAATTTTATTAATATTTTTTTTTAATATTTCATCTATTATTTTTATCCTATCCTCATAAATATATTTAGGTATATAAACCTGTTTATTCGGTTCATACCAGAAAAACTGGCTAAAATAATTTTTCAGCTCTTTTTTAGAAAAGTCATATCCAAATTTTGCAAAGATGAACTGTCAAATACAAAGTTTACTGATACCTCCATAAAATTATCATCTCTTAGATTAAATTCTATTTTTTCTTTTTTAATAGCCATATTAGAAATTTGAAGTGGAATAAGATGTTCTCCCCGTGACTCAAATTCCCAGTCATTTCCAAAAGAAAATATACAAGTTATCAAAAATATCACTATACTGATCAGTTTTTTCATAATAATCTACTTCTTTTCTTATTAATATTTATATTTTAACATCTAATATTTTCATTGAATTTCAAAATCTTTTTGAGTAATATGTTTTCTAATAATTGAAATAATCAGATTTTGTATAAATTGGAAAAACAAAAAAAATTAATATATTTTTTCTTGAATTTGATAAATAATTCACATAATTTTATATAACTTTATTATATTTGTCAGCAACTGGAAAGATAATTTGACTTATATATTGTTATATCTATTTTGAAGTTGGTTTATTAGTATTGATATGAACGTATGTTTGGAAAATTTAAATTTTTTGTGTTAGTAATAAACAGACTCTACTTATATAATTAATATAGCATAAGTAGATTGAAGAAAAATGAGAGCTTTAAGATTTTATAAAACTTATAGTTGATACTAAATTAAATGATTTGAGTATATGATAGAAAAAATAAAAATAGTTTATATAATTATTAACTAAAAAAATCTCTAAAAAAGAAATTACCTTAATTTAGAGATTTTTTATTTATAAATCTATATTTTCCATTTAGTTTTTTAAGTATTTTCTTTTCAACAAATATGAAATAAGTTCCAATATAATTGCTACTCCAAATATTAGATATACAAAGACTCCTATTTCTCTTATATCAAAATACATGCTTCCTGACATAAACATATCGTATCCAATTCCACCTGCTCCAGCCGCCGCTCCCACTAATACAGCATTTGTAAAATTTATTTCAAAACGGATAAATGTCCACGATAAAAGGGATGTAATAGTGCTTGGCAATACAGCCTGAAATATTATTTTCCAGAATGAAGCACCTGTTGCCCTGAGAGCCTCAATGATTCCATTATCAATTTCTTCAATGCTTTCGGAGTAGGCTTTTACAAGGTAGGCGACACTGTGAAAAGTCATTCCGATAATCGCTGCTTCTACACCGACATTTGCCACTACTGAAAATACCATAACCCATAATATTGTTGGAATCGCACGGATAAATGATATTCCTAGTTTTATAGTTCTGGAAATGTATCTGCCTGATAAATTCTGTGCTGCAAAGAAAGATAGAAACAGTGCTATGAATGAACCTATAATTGTTGTAAGTGCAGCTAAGGCAATTGTTACCGCAAGACTAAACAAAATTTGATTAAAGGTATTTCTTTCAGATAGCTTGGGAGAAAAGAACATTGTTCCTAAATCTTTAAAAAAATGTCCAGTCGCTTCACCAATGTTTACACCGCCAAAATCCATTGTGACTAATGTATAAATTGTAATAATTGACAATAGGGACAAGGTTATGTATAAATAAATTTTTGATTTTGTGAGTTTTTTAATTCTTATTTTTTCCAAAAGAAAATTCACCTTCCTTCTGTTAATTTGTTTTACATCATTTCTTTTCTAAGTTTGTTAGACAGAATTTCGATTCCAATTACAATAACTGTAACTATTAAAATTACAAGCCCAGCGGCATCATATCTAAAACTTTTGTAATACAGGCTAAATGTGAATCCAATTCCAGTTCCTGTCAAAATTCCAATTAATGTAGATTCCCGAACACCTGTTTCGATAAAAAACAGAAGCCACGACAATAGCTGCGAGGAAACGCTCGGGATAACACCACAGAATACTATTTGAAAGTATGAAGCTCCAACTGATTTCAATGCTTCAATTACATCACCTGCAACATCGTCAATTGTTTCAGAAAAGGCACGTGTCAAGTAACCAAATGTTATTAGAAATAATGCGAGAAAACCTGTAAATTGGCTTTGTTTAAAGGAAAATACCAGTATTAAAGCCCATGCGACAATTGGAATATTTCTAAAAAATGAAGCGATTACTTTTGTTGTAATTTTTGTAAAAATATTGATTCCAGTTGAGTTTGAGCCAATTATTGCGAGAAATAACGCAAAAGTTGCAGAAACCGTTGTGGAAGTTATGGCAAGTAGAACGGTTTTTATTGCTGAATCCATAATTTCTGGAAAATACTGCAAAGCATTCTGTGTAGGTATAAACTTTTGTAACAGCCAAAAAATGCCAGCTGGAATTGAGGAAAAAGCCATTCCATTCTGAAAACCTGAAATAATGGAGGATATTGTATAAATCAGGATAATTATTGATAAAAATATAATTTTGGAATAAAATCTCCGTTTAAAAATGTCTTTTTCATTTAAATTCATAAAACCTCCTTATTGTGTCTGTTCTTCATCTTTGTAAATAAATTCAATCATATCATCTGTAAGCCGTCCTGTTTTATCGTCAAAAATTTTCTCGCCTTTATTTAAGGCAATAATTCTGTCAGAATACTTTTTGGCAATATCAACCTGATGAAGATTCACAATGCACGTAATTTTTAGCTCGGAAACAATTTTTTTTAAATAGTCCATTATATTTTCAGCGGTTTTTGGATCAAGTGAAGCGATTGGTTCGTCGCAAAGTAAAAGTTTTGGTTTTTGCATAATTGCCCTTGCAATTCCTACACGCTGTTTTTGCCCTCCAGACAGTTCATTACACTTCTGGTAAGCATACTTAGTCATATTTACCTTTTCCAGAAAGTTAAAAGCCTCTTTTTTCTCCTCTTCTGAATAAATGCCTAATATTCCAGCAATTATCGATTTATATCCAAGTCGCCCATGAAGCACGTTTTCAATAACGGTAAGCCTTTCCACAAGGTTATAATTTTGAAAAATCATTCCAATTTCCCGTCTGACAAGCTCTATTTCTCCCTTTTTCAAGTTTTCAATATTTTTATCTTCAAATAAAATTGAACCTTCTGAAATATCAATCATTTTATTAATACTTCTGAGAAGTGTCGATTTTCCCGAACCTGATGGCCCAATAACCGATATAAATTCACCCTTTTCCACATCGAATGAAACATTTTTTAAGGCAATTGTCCCATTGTCATATATTTTTGAAACATTTTTTATACTTAATAACATAAATATTTCCTTTCTCTGAACTTTTGATAGCGAAAGCTGTGAGTCTTAAAATGGTTTCGCTATACAAACAAAAGTTTAAAAAATAAGGCATATCAGTTGTGGTATGCCTATAATTTTCAAAAAATTTATCTGTTTCCAATATTAATTTTGTTGGAATTCTGATTTTCATTCTGATTTTTGATATTATTGTCAGTGTTATTATTTGAATTATTTAAAATATTAATAGTGGAGTTATTAGTTTGATTATTGTTTTCGGTAGCTGCATTGTTAGTTGGCTGTTCAAATTTGATAATAGTTCCTAATGACAATAGATCTTTTTGCAGTTTATCGAGTTTATTTTTTTGTACATAGACATTGTCAATTAATGCTTCAATATTTTTATTATCTTCCTCATATTTAGTCATAATCTGTTGATAATTGTTATTTTTCAAATTTTCAATTTTCTGAGTCAGCAATGTTTTTTCTTCATCAGTCAGTACAGTGTGATTTAAGTTTTTAAAGTTATTGTTTTCAAGAACAAGCTCTGAAGCAAGTTTTATAACTTTTCCTTCAAGTAAATCATTTTTTGCGTATTCAATAACGGAACTTATTTTATTAGCTGCAAATAATGTTTTGGAAGTGAAATTATCCTTATTATAAGTAATTTCATAACCATTGTTCAGTCCTTTTATTAATGATTTTGCATTGTTTTCCAATAAAACTTCTCCATTTACTTGGACATTACTTCCATCCAGCCCTCTAGCCACTATTTTTCCATCGTTAATATTAATATCTGATATTCTCATATTCAAATCTTTTATCTCTTTTATAAGGGCAGTTGCCTTTAAGGCTGTGTTTAGGGAAGTTTCCAAGTCTTTCCCTTTATCTAGGAATATATATAGATTCATATTCTGAGCATTATTGTTGGAATTAATGTTATTGAAATCATTTAACGAAATTTCCTTTTCCAGCTTAGTCAGATTATCTGAAATATTTGTAAGTGCAATATTTCGCTCCATTTCAATTTCAGAAATATTTTTTTCAATATTTTCCTTTTCCACGTTAATAGCCTTTGCTAAAGGTTTTATTTCATTGTTAAGCTCCACAATCTTCTGAGCCTTGCTTTTTAAGTCTGTAAGTCCTACGTAATCCTGTTTTAATACATTAACTTTTTCAATATTTTCACGTAATTTGCTATTAATGAAATTATCAGTATTAGTTGTCAAAGTTGTAACTTTGTTTGTTGTTTCCTTAATAAAATCAGCCGTTGATTTATCAGACTTCTCCTGAGTAGTAAGTGAATTTATCTTATCAGTAAAAGTATCAATATGAGAACTTTTTTCCTTATAAATTCCATCCAGATTAACATCCTCCAGCTTCAAGTTAGACAACGTCAATTTTGGTACAAGGTTGAATAGCCCAGTTCTGACAACTCCGACAGTAGCCCGTCCTTTTCCCAGACTTTTTCCATTAACTACAAAATTATCAAAATTCATCTCACTATTTTTTATGGAAAATTTTACATTCTCAAATTCCGAATGTTTAGTTTTCGTCATGTATGAAACAATATTGCTGGAAAACATTACACCAAAAAGTAACATAATTAGAACTATTAATACAAGGCTTAATAAATATTTCAATATTTTCATAAAATAACCTCCTTTTCAGCATTTAGTATTCTTTTACATTAAATAAGCTGTTAAAAATAGATGCTATAAATTTTATATCTATTTAAAACAGCTCCTTTCTATTCCAAATCCCCTTTGAAATAAAATTCAGGGATTTAAGTAATATAGCCAAAACTTTTGAGTTAGTTTTAAAGCAGTTTTACTACATAATTAAATTTTAAACTTAGAAATTGTTTCCTATTTAATTTTACTTGTAGTGAATTATTTAATATTTTTTATTGCTTCATCAATATTTGATAATTTATATTCATCAGTTATGGATTTTATAAATTTTTGCTGTTCAGCTTGTCTTTTTTGATTTCTTAATTGAGTTTTTATAGCTTCCTTAACTTTTTCAAAAGGAATCAAACCTTTAGCATTTTTTTCCAAAACTTTTACAATGTATAAATCATTTCCAACAGTAACTACACTATTTACGATTTGTCCAGCCGCTACATTTTTAATAGCTTCATTTAAAGGGCCAAAACGGCTTTCCAATTGACTTAATGGAATTTCCTGAGTTTCACCATTTTCAGCAACTCCTTGAATGCTTGCGTTATATTTTTGTGCATAAGCAGTAAAATTAGCAGGATTTGCAACGGCTTCCCTTAATACTTGGTTTGCCTTTGCTGAATCTGAAGTATTAAATACGATAAGCTGTAGTCTTACAGAGTCTTCCTGACGTGTAAAATTAGCCGCATTTGCATCATAAATATTTTTTGCATCCTGATCGCTGATTTTTGCCTTGTCATTAAGTTCGTTAAATATAGCTAAGTTAGCCAGTAATTGCTCTTGTAAGATATTTTGGCTTTCAGTATATTTTTTGTCCTTGTTAAGTTTTTGCTCTTTTCCTTTCAAGGCGATTGCCCTGTTTATAGCAATATTTTTTATGATAGACTGTTTCATTTGTGTAATTTGCTCAGGAGTGAGATCTTTTTCAGTCAATCCATTGGAAAATAATCCCTTTTCCAGTTCATTATTAACTTCACTCTCATATACTTTTATTTTTTTATCTGATGACTCAAATAAAACCTTTCCATTTTGTCCTCCATTTCCGCAAGACATAGCAAATATACATAATAGAGTCAAAACACCTATTTTAATTTTATTTTTCATTATATTTGTCCTCCAAACTAATTTTTAGATTTAATTTATGTTTTTAGTATATCATAACATTACAAACATTTCAAATTTTTAATTTTATTTGGACAGAGTAAAAAATTTAGAATAATATGTCTGTTTTAAAATAAGAATTGGATAAATAACAAAAATTTTATCTATTCTCATAAAATATTTTTTAAATAAAAAAATGCAGTCAAATAAGCTGCATTCTGATAATTTTTAAATTATTCTGTTAAATGTCTGAATAACTGGAGCATTTTCACACATTTCTACTAATAGCGGTACAATTCTGGTAAAATGTTCACTTGAATTATGTTTTTCAATAGCTTCATTGGATTTCCATTCCTCAACAAATACAAATTGATTTTCTTTTTCTGTATTTTGCTGTAAATGATAAGAAATACATCCTTCTTCCTTACGGCTTTCTTCTATAAGTTCATTACAAAGTTTGATAAAGTCAGATAATTTATCGTTTTTCACTTGAAAACTTGCCAGTATATGAATCATGCTTATTTTCTCCTTAAAATTTTTTAATTTAGTAAATATTTGTAAAAAAAAATACCTACAATAATCGCAAGTACAAATTAACTAGTATAATTAATGGTGCCTAGAAGAAGATTCGAACTTCCGACCCTACGGGTATGAACCGTATGCTCTAGCCAACTGAGCTATCTAGGCATTTGGTGGCGGGAGCTGGATTTGAACCAACGACCTTCGGGTTATGAGCCCGACGAGCTACCATGCTGCTCTATCCCGCGACAATGTAATACAGTTTCTATTAAGTGGTGCCTCGGGCCGGACTTGAACCGGCACGGGATAAATTCCCACAGGATTTTAAGTCCTGTGCGTCTACCGATTTCGCCACCAAGGCATAATTTACTTAAAAGCAAACTTACAAATGATATTATATAGTATTTTTTTGAATTTGTCAACAACTTTTTTTCTAGATTTTTTTTGAGTAAAGTGATAGAATAAAGTATAAGATAAATTTGAGAATCCTGAGATTCTTGGAAAAGGGAGAGAGTGTATAAGATGTATAAAATGTTTAAAGATGTAGAGTATAAAGTGCTCAAAGATGGAAAGAACTTTGAAATAAAGGGTATTGAGTATGATTCACGAAAAATCAGTAAGGATTTTGTATTTGTGGCAATGTCTGGAAGTGCTGTGGATGGACATAGTTTTATTCAAAAGGCAATTGACGGCGGTGCCAAAATGATTATTGTGGAAAGAAATGTGGATATGGCCGAGTATAAGAATGCTGCTGATATAACTTTTGTTTTAGTGGAAGATATAAGAAAAAAATTAGGGACAATAGCATCCAATTATTATGGTTATCCGCAAGATAAAATAAAAATTATTGGAATTACAGGGACAAATGGGAAAACTACATCAAGTTTTATTTTAGAAAACATTTTGGAAAAGACAGCTAGAATAGGAACAACAGGAAACCGTATTTTAGATGAGGAATTTGAAACAGTGAATACAACTCCTGAATCGCTGGAATTAATAAAATTAATAGATAAAAGTGTAAAAAAGGGTGCAGATTATTTTATAATGGAAGTCAGCTCGCACGCATTGGAAATTGGACGTGTGGACATGTTGCAATTTGATTCTGCAATATTTACGAATTTGACACAGGATCATCTGGATTTTCATAAGACAATGGAAAATTATTTTAATGCCAAGAAAAAATTATTCTCAATGTTGAGAAATGACAAAAAAAATAACGGGACAGGTGTAATTAACATTGATGATGAATATGGATCAAAAATTTATTCTGAAAAAAAATCCAGCAACTATATTTCGATAGGTGTGAGAAATGAAGAAGCTGACATCTGGGGAGATATTGTAAATTATACAAATAACGGAATGAAAGTGAAAATAGACTTAAAAAATTATTTAGAAAAAACAAATCCTCGTTTAAAGGATATAAATGAAGAACAAAAGGAAGAATACAAATTTGAAGTCGATTTAGTCGGAGAATATAATTTATATAATATTCTTGGCTGTGTGGCTTCTGTATTGTCACTTGGCATTGAAATGAGCTATATTGTGAAAAAACTGGAAAAAATGCCGCCTGTACCAGGAAGATTTGAAACAATAAAAAATGATTTGGAAGTACGGATTGTAGTTGACTTTGCACATACAGACGACGGGCTTTTAAATGTTGGGAAAACTTTAAAGCAAATCACAGACGGGCATGTGATAACAATATTTGGTGCAGGTGGTGACAGAGATCACGAAAAACGTCCAAAAATGGCAAAAGCAGCCGCAAAATTCAGTGATTACATCATTTTAACTTCAGACAATCCCCGTACAGAAAACCCGGTAAAAATTTTAGCGGATATAGAGAAAGGGCTTATTGAAGAAAAATATCCATTTGACAAATATTTAATTATCGCTGATAGAAAAAGAGCAATAAAACACGGCATGAAATTGCTTCAAAAAGGCGACAGCCTGTTAATCGCAGGAAAAGGACACGAAACTTATCAGATAATCGGGACTGAAAAAACACATTTTGATGATAGGGAAGTTGTGAGAGATATTTTGGAAGAAATGGAGTAATTTGAGGTAGCAAAGTGATAAAAAAATTAATGCTTAGTGTTGTAATACTTTTAGTATTTTGTACTGCTTCGTTTTTGGAATCAAAACATATGTCCAAATTTATATTAAATTTTTTTAGAACAAGGCCTATGTCAATTGGTAGTTATAAACTGGAAACTTCTAAAATAATTGAATTTGAAATGAAAATCCGACAATTTATGAAATAATGTACAGAGGTTATATATTTGAATTAGTTGGAGATGAAAAACTTTATCAAAATCAGGAAATAAAGGATTTTATAAAATATTTGAAGAGTTTAGAGATTTATATGTAAAAGACGATTTTATTATTAAGAGTACCAATAAAAAATATTAGAAATAATTTTAATACTAAACCCCATTAGAAATTAAAAGTTTTAATTCCTTGCTAAAATAGTATGTAATTCAAAATTTATTAAATATTCGCTATGCAAATGGGGAATAGTATAAAAAGTTATACAAAAAATAAAGATTTCACATATTGAAAAAATATAAAAAATTTGATATAATCATATGAACTAGAAAATAAAGATTGAAAAGCGCCAGTCCTTTAAAGGTAAAATATGGATAAAGGAGACGAGGGAAAGAGTTATCGAAATAATCGGCGGATGCTCTTTGGGTGGTTACAACCTTAATAATATACAAAAATTCTGAGTAATTGGAGTTACAAAGGTATTATAGTAACATTTTCTAGTAATTTTATATTATAAAGGAGAAAAATTATGTGTGGAATTGTAGGTTACATCGGGGCAAAAAACGCTCAGGAATTTGTTATTGACGGGTTGGAAAAATTAGAGTACAGAGGTTATGATTCGGCTGGGATTGCTGTTAATACTGGAAATGAGAAATTTGAGATTGTGAAAAAAGTGGGAAGATTGCAGAATTTGGCTGATGAGCTGAAAAAACATCCGCTTTCAGGGACAGTTGCGATAGGGCATACAAGATGGGCGACTCACGGTAAGCCATCTGATGAAAATTCACATCCCCATTTTAACAAGGATAAAACATTAGTTGTTGTTCACAATGGAATTATTGAAAATTATCTGGAACTAAAAAAGGATTTAGTTGCAAAAGGGTATAAGTTTAAATCAGAAACTGATACAGAAGTTGTGGCACATTTGCTGGATGAACTTTATACTGGAGATTTGCTTGAAACAGTAAAGAAATTATTAAAAGTTATAAAAGGAGCGTATGCACTTGGAATTATGTCTGTAAATGAGCCTGACAGAATTATTGCAGCAAGAAAGGAAAGTCCACTTATTGTGGGGCTTGGAGATGGAGAAAACTTTATTGCGTCAGATATTCCTGCGATTTTGAAATATACTAGGGATGTATATTTGATTGAAAATAATGAAATTGTGGAAATAAAAAAAGATTCTGTAAAAATTATGGATGTAGACGGAAATGAGATAAAAAGAGATGTAACTCATATTGAGTGGGATTTGGAAGCTGCTTCTAAAGGTGGATATGAGTATTTTATGGAAAAAGAAATTTTTGAACAGCCAGAAGTGCTTGTAAAAACTTTGAACAGCAGAGTTGATGAAAATTATAACATTAATTTTGATGATGCGGGACTTACAAAAGAATATTTGAGCGGAATTAATGATATTTATATCGTAGCTTGTGGAACTGCTTATCATGCCGGGCTTGCTGGAAAGCACATCATTGAAAAGAAAACAAGAATCCGTGTAGATGTTGACATTGCGTCAGAATTTAGATATAGAAACCCTGTAATTAATGACAAGGCTTTAGTTGTCGTGTTAAGTCAGTCTGGAGAAACTTTGGATACGCTGGAGGCTATGAAAGAGGCTAAAAGGCATGGTGCAAGAGTTGTTGCAATTACAAATGTAGTTGGTTCTTCGATAGCAAGGGAAGCGGATCACGTTATTTATACTTGGGCAGGGCCTGAAATTGCCGTTGCTTCCACAAAGGCGTATACAACTCAAATGGTAATTTTAAACTTGATGGCAATAGACTTTGCATATAAATTTGGAAAAATTACAAAAGATGAAGCAATAAAGGATATTAAGAAATTATATGAAGTGGAACAAAGTATTCAGAAAATGCTGGAATATAATGAAAAAATAAAAGATGTCGCAGATAAGATTAAAGATAGCGAAAACATGTTCTATCTTGGACGTGGGCTTGATTATGTAATTGCTGTGGAAGGTGCATTAAAATCTAAAGAAATCTCGTATATTCATTCAGAAGCCTTTGCTTCAGGAGAATTAAAACACGGTACGATTGCACTTATTACGGATGGGGTACCAGTTGTTGTAAATGTTACACAATCTGACTTGTTTGAAAAATCAGTATCAAATATAAAAGAAGTTACTTCAAGAGGGGCTTATGTAATTGCAATCGCAAAAGAAGGAAACACAGTTGTAGAAGAAGTGGCGGATGAAGTATTTTATATTCCAGATGTGGAAGATGATTACGCAGGATTCCCTACGATTGTAATTCATCAGTTATTGGCATATTATTTATCAAAATTAAAAGGAAATGATGTTGATAAACCAAGAAATTTGGCAAAATCGGTAACTGTAGAATAAGATAATGAGTTAATAATTATAAATAATAATAAAATGGAGGAAAAAGTTATGAATTTTGATGATTTGAAAAAAGGAGCAGAAGATGCTTTGAAAAAAACTGCAGATGGAGCAAAGGATTTAGCTGATAAGGCTGTTGATAAAACAAAGGAAATTGCAGGAAGTGAAGTTGCTCAAAATATAAAAAAAGGAACTGAAGAAGTTTTAGGAAAAACTGTGGAAGGTGCAAAAGATTTAGCTGAAAAAGCTGCAAATAATAAAATTGTTCAAGATGTAAAAAAAGGTGCTGAGGAAGCAGTAGACAAGACAGTGGAAGGTGCTAAGGGATTAGCGGATAAAGTTACTGGAATGTTTAAAAAATAGTAAAACAAAAATGTAATAAAGGAAACTTTAGATTGGAGTATCAATTTTGGTACTCCATATCTTTTTGTGCTAATTCTTTAAAATGCTTTGTTATTTTTTATGAAATTTGGTATAATTAACTTAAATAAAAATAAATTGGGGTGATGGATTTGGGAAAAAATGGGGAATTGAAAAAAGAGGATTTATCATTCAATATAAAAGAGGCTCTTAAACAGATAAACGAAAGAGAGTATGCAAAAAGTTTAGAATATGAAAATTACAATGTTGTGAAAATTGGGATGGCGTTCTGGAAGAAGGATGTGGAAGTGGGGATTGAAGAGGGATAGAAAATGAATAACCTGATTATATACTCGAACAGCTATTTTTAACTATTTCGTTTGGGTATATTTTAAAATTAAAATTGTAACTTTAGAAAGGAAATTTTGTGAAAATAGTAAAAGAGTATTATAATAGATTTAAAATTTTGAATCCTCAATATCCAGAATTGAAACTGGGAGTTATTGCCACAATTATTATTTATTTTATTGCAAAAAGTTTTTTTGTGATGGAAATTTCAAGGGATATGATAATTTCACTTGTGGTTTTTGTAATATCAATGACTCTTCACGAGGTGGCACATGGATATGTAGCTTATAAATTTGGTGATGATACTGCCAAAAGAGAGGGTAGAATCACACTAAATCCACTAAAACATATTGATTTGACGGGAATAATCCTGCCAATTCTTATACTTTTGAGTGGATTCAAATTTTTGGTAGGCTGGGCAAAACCTGTTCCAGTTAATTTTTATAATTTAAGGCCACATCGGTTGGGATTATTTTGTGTTGCAATTGCTGGAATAGTGGTAAACTTTATTCTTTCGGCAATTTCACTTGTACTGTTGAAATTTTTAGGAAAACATCTGGAGATTGAGAATATTTTTATGACAATTCTACTTTATATTTATTCAATAAATCTTTTGCTTGGATTGTTTAACCTGATACCTATAACACCACTGGATGGGGGTAGGATAGTTTATTCTTTTTCAGGGGAGAAAATTAGGGCATTTTATAATAAAATTGAAAGATATGGAATTTTGATTATTTTTGCAATTGTTTATTTGGGAAGTTCACACTTAACAAATGGTTTTTTTGCAATTGTGGAATTTTTTTTACGGCTGGCAGGAATAAATATTAGCTTAATTTTTTAAAAAAATATAAGAAAATTCAATAAAAATTTTTGAAAATCGAAAATATGGGATATAATATAGTGTTGTAATTTTAGACATGAACAGTAAGTGTATAAAATGTTTTTATCAAAATTTTAAGGACGTGGTAAAGATGAAAAAATTATTTTTGATTTTAGGAATATTTTTAATGATGAATTTTGGAGTGTATGGTTTTTCGCAAAAGGAAAAAATTCAGGAAACATTATCAAAACTTGGGGTGAAACAGGCGTTGATTGATGAAACGGTGGCACTGGATTATGAAATAAGGGATACACAGTATTTTGAAAATGATGAGAAGATTATTCGGGAAAGGGTAGAAAAGCTGGAAAAATTGCTTCAGAAGGATGAGAGGAACTACATAGTGGCACAGGCTTTAATTACAATTTTTGAATCAAAAATAAGTGGAGATTACAAAAAATATCTTGATTTGTTTGTAAAATATACGCCGTATGAATATGAAAAGACTTTTTCAAAAATGATGTACGCTCTGGACAAGGGAGATATGCCAAGTTTTGAAAAATATATGGATGAAATTCCTAAAAAATATAATGATACAATTGTAGTTACACTGGCAAAAATTTTTGTGGCAAAAGATTTTGAGGAAAAACAGATGCTTACGGAAAAAGTGCTAAAATTGTTAAAAAACGAGAGTGAACGTCGAAAAGTGGGAGTTTCTGACGAGGAATATTATTTTATGAAATTGACTTATTATTTGAACAAAATTCGTAATCTTTTTGATAAGGGAGAAGTGAAACAGGCTGTTTCAGAATATTTGAATAATATTGTAAATGAAAGTGTGAGTGAGGAAATACAAAATTATAATTTGCGTGCGGAAGTTATACTTTATTTTAATGTTGTAATAATGAATGAGGAGATAAAAGAAGATTTATTAAAAATAAGCAATGGGGCAAAATTGGAAGATACGTGGATTGCTAAGAAAATTCAGGCTGAAACTGAAAAGGACAAGGATTTCTTGTCAAAAATGGTAAATTAAGAAAGAGGAGAAGGTTCATGAAAAAAATTTTTATATCGTTATCATTGCCATTCTTTTTAACACTGGGATGTGAATTATCGGCATACACTAGAGCTGAACTTATACAGGACAGGCTTTCCAAAATTGGGATAAAGCAGGATGTAATTGATGAAACGATAAAGTTTGAATACGAGATCAAAGATGAAAAAAATTTTTTTACAGAAGATGGGCAAGAAAACGATAATCTTTTAAAATTAAAGAAAATTTATGAAAAAGATGAAAGAAATGAAACATTGGGTGCAGTTCTTGTGGGAGCCTATATGGTGGGTGAAAAAAAGAACTTTAGAAAAGCAAGGGAATATATGGATAAAATTGCTCCGTATTCAACACAATTTGATAAACTTTCAAACGAATTTACCTATTATAAGCTGAAAGGCGATGAAAAAAAAGCAAAATTTTATTATAATCTCATAAAACGACGTTATAAAAATTCTATAGTAATGGAACTTGTTGATACATTAAGTGAAAATCTGGATATGGTAATGTTCATTGAAACATTGGGTGATTACTTGGTTGAAGATGAGAAAAAACCTAACACTGAGGCAAATGACTTACCAGATGGCTTTTCTTATGACAATAAAAAAGGAATTATACAAAATAAGGATGCTGCTGATATTTCTGATAAAGATACGGAAAATGTTTTGGAGGATACAAGGACTTATGGTGAAAGCGTAAAGGAAATTCTGGACAGTGGGAAAGAAACTTTGGAAAATCAGAAGAAGGAAATTAATAAATATCAACGTATAATTGATTATTTTAAAATTGGGAAAAATCAGAAGGATTTTGGTATTCCGGATGACTATATAAGAGGTTTTGAGTTAAAAATTGCTGAAATTAAAATAGCTAAAAATATGATGAATTATGGAATAGAAAATGCAGTAAAATATTATTTGGATAACGTTTCAACGAAAGATGTAAGCTATGAGGATGTTTATTTTAACGAGCAGTCAGAATTAGCACTATATCTTGCAGTTGCACAAATGCTTTCTGTTGCGGATGAAAATGTAATGAATAAATACAGAAAAGAATTTGAAAATACAAGGGTAATAAAATTATTGGATGAAATATTAAAAAATGAAAGAAAAAATAATTATTAAACAAAATAATCTAATACTATTTCCCATTTAAATAGTAGAAATCAGAATTGTGAAAAATATTTATTAACAATAAGAGATTTTTCAAATTTTGAATAGGAATCCCTTATATGGATACTTAAAAATTAGATTTAATTTTTTTAATAAGGTTATCAAATTAATTATTATAGAATTTTATTTCTATTTTTTAAATAAGGTTTAGTATTAATAAAGCGAAGGGAGGAATAATTTGAAAACTGTGCAAAAGGAGACAATAATTGAATTTGAAGAAAAAAAATCGAAGTTTATTGGGTATATTAAGCCAGTTTCGACGGTAAATGAAGCAGAAAAGTTTATTGATTCAATAAAAAAGATGCATCCAAATGCAACTCACAATGTGCCACTTTACAGGGTTATGGAAAATGGACAGGAATATTTTAAATATAATGATGATGGGGAACCGAGCAATACAGCGGGGAAACCGATGGCGGAAATACTTAATATTCTGGATGTGTATAATGTGGCAATAGTTGCAACGAGATATTTTGGTGGGATAAAACTAGGTGCAGGAGGACTTATAAGAAATTATGCCAAAACTGCAAAATTAGCTATTAATGAGGCAGAAATTGTAGAATATGTGGAAAAATCCATTTTCATCCTGGATTATGATTACGAATATACTTCAGAAATAGAAACTTTTTTAAATGCAAATACACTAAAATTTGGAATAGAAATACTTGAAAAGAATTATTCAAATAGAGTTACTATGAAAATATCGGCAAGTGATGAAATTGAACATGAATTGAATGGATTGCAGAAAATAATAGTAATAAAAATGTAAAAAATAATAAATTTTAAAGAAACCCAAAATTTTTTTATAAAAGTTGTTGACAAACAAAATTAAATATGATATTATATTTCTTGTCTGTGAGTAGTAAGAAAACAAATAAGGGAATGAATGTGCGGCCTTCGTCTAGTGGTTAGGACCTCGGGTTTTCATCCCGGTAACAGGGGTTCGATCCCCCTAGGCCGTACCAATTTAAAAATTGAATATTAATGTTAAATGGTGATTGTTTTATGGTCGCATAGCTCAGCTGGGAGAGCACCTGCCTTACAAGCAGGGGGTCATTGGTTCGAACCCAATTGTGACCACCATTATGGAGGTGTAGCTCAGTTGGTTAGAGTGCTTGCCTGTCACGCAAGATGTCGCGAGTTCGAGTCTCGTCACTTCCGCCATTTAATGCCGCTTTAGCTCATCTGGTAGAGCAACTGACTTGTAATCAGTAGGTGGTTGGTTCGAGTCCGACAAGCGGCACCACTATTTAAAATTTAGAATGTTGTGGAGAGGTTCCCGAGTGGCCAAAGGGATCAGACTGTAAATCTGCCGGCTCAGCCTTCGAAGGTTCGAATCCTTCTCTCTCCACCATTTTTTTTTGTAAAAAATAAAATTTGTTATAAATAAATCATAATTCGCAGGAGGATTATTAACTATGGTTAGAAAAATAAAAGGAGCAGGAAGTAAATCAGGTGGAAACCAACAGGATATAATTAAAAAGGCTCAAGTAATGCAACAGGAAATGTTAAAAATTCAAGAAGGTTTGAAGGACAAATTTGTAGAAACATCTGTTGCTGGTGGAGGAATCACTGTAAAAGCAAATGGACAGAAAAAAATTGTTGACTTGTCAATTTCATTGGATGTATTAAAAGATGCAATTGAAGAAAATGATGCAACAATAGTTTCTGATTTAATTGTAAACGCAGTAAACGAAATCTTGGATAAAGCTGAAGAAATGGCTGAAAAAGAGATGGAAGTAGTTACTGGCGGAGTAAGTATTCCAGGTTTATTCTAAAAAATTAAAAATTATGCTTATATATAAATATATTTAAGGAGGACTTATTATGTCAGAAACTAATTTGCCTGAAAATATAGAAAATGAAAAACCTAAATACAATAAAGTAATTTATTGCTTATTAGCCTGGTTTTTTGGAGCTTTCGGAATCCATTCATTTTATGCGGGTAGAAAACAGGAAGGAATATATTTTTTAATTGCAGGAATAATAGGAGTATTAACATATATTCTTTTGGTTGGAATGGTAATTCTTTTTGTAGAATTTGTAATATGTGTTATTCAAATAATAAAAGCAGTACAAAAGCCAGCTGATGAATTTGGTAGAATATCAGATTAGCAAGGTTTAAGAATATTTAAAAATGGGAAATCAATAAATAATTTTTATTGATTTTTTTTATTTATAAGGAAATTAAATTCATATTTTTTAGGTATTTACTGATATATTTGATAATTTTAAAAGAGGC
>NZ_AXVL01000016.1:10641-89223 GCF_000482505.1 Leptotrichia trevisanii DSM 22070 | reverse complement strand
CCAATATTATTTTTCTTGCAAAATTTTAAGGAATCTAGTAAAATATTGTTGTTACTGAAAATATATTTTAGTTTATTTTGTGTAATGTTTATCATAAATATATTATACAAAAAAATCAGCCGAATTTCTATTCGGCTTTTTTTATCAAAAATAGTTAATAAACAAGCATAGTAGGATAATCTTGTAAAAAAAGACTTTAATTTCATGATTTTTTTGATTTCTGCAATTTAAACAGGAAATAGTATTAGAATTAACAGAAATATTTAAAAGGAAAGGAGATGGAAAAATGAAAAAAAATATAGATAGGATGATAATACTGATGTTCTTATGTATTATTGTTTATAATTTAGGGCATCCTGCAACGCCTGCACTAATTGAACTGAGGGGATGGAAGAAGAGTATTTCGGGGGAATTGCTGGCGTTTATGAGTACGGCGATGTTTATTTCTTCGCCTTATTTAGGGGCTTTGGCAGATAGAGTTGGGATGAAGAGGATATTTATGTTTATGCCGGTTTGTTATGGAATGTCGCAGCTTATTTTTGGATTTGGTACGAATTTACCGCTCATATTTCTAGCACGGATGATTTCGGGATTTGCTTCTGGAGGGACGTATGCTGTGGCATTTGGATATGTGAGCCAGCTTTCTGAAAAAGGGGAAAAAGCAAAAAATATTGCTAAAGTAAGTTCTGCAACTGTAATCGGTGGGGCGATTGGACAGAAAATAGGAGGATTTGCCGCAACTGCTATGGATGATCCGAGATTTTCCTTTGCATTACAGTTTGTTGGTGGAAGTATTGTTTCAATAATTATTTTGCTAATTATGAAGGAAATTGTGAAAAAAGATAGTAATTTAGTGGAAGAAAAGAGTAAAAAGGATTTGAATCCATTTGCAACTTTTAGATACATTAAGGAATTGGATGGGTATTCTAAGTTTTTCTGCCTTATAATTTTACTTTCAGGAATCGGAATTTATTCTTATGGAAGTGCATTAAATTATTTTTTGAAATTTTATGAAAAAGTTTCTTCTGATACGATTGGGACTTTTGTAATGTGCTCGTCATTGCTTGCTTTTTTTGGAACTGCATTTTTATTAGGAAAATTGCTAAAAAAATTTAAGGAAAAAAGTATTTATAAATTTTTGATTTTTGTTGGGATAATATTGATGGCGGGAATTTTTTTCAGAGTAAAATTAGGTGTAACTCCGTATATTCTGATGGCTGTTTATACGATGACTTATGAAATTGTGCGTTCGCTCGGGAATACGATTATTGCTCAGAGATATAGGGAAAATCAGGGGAAAATATTGGGAGTGGCTTCGGCGGTAGGCTCGCTTGGAACTGCAATTGGTTCGTTGCTTTCTGGGCATTTGTTAAATTTTAACCCTTTTTTGCCATTTATTGTGAATATTATTGTAATGTCTTTCGTGCTAGTTTTAATTTTAGTAAAAAAATTGTAATTTTTTTCATTTAGGTACTTGTTAAATTAGATAAATATGGTAAAATTAATATAGAGTAGAAAAATTTTTGAAGATATTTAGTTTGAAAATAAAATGCAAAAATAATAGAAATTAAAATTGTTTAAATAAAATTTTTAGGAGGCGTACCATGGAATATATGAAAAAATATGAATACTGGTTAAATTCAGAAGCTGTTGATGAAAAGGACAAGGAAGAATTAAGAAGTCTGTCTGGAAATGAAAAGGAAATCGAAGACAGATTTTTCAAGGATTTGAGTTTTGGAACTGGTGGAATTAGAGGTGTTCGTGGGATTGGAACTAACAGAATTAATAAATACGTAATTAGAAAGGCAACACAAGGGCTTGCAAATTATATGTTAGGTTTTGACGAAAAATTGGCAAAGGAAAAAGGAATTATTATTGCTCATGACTGCAGAATCGGTTCAAGGGAATATGCACTAAATACAGCGAGAGTTATGGCTGCCAATGGAATTAAGGCTTATATTTATGAAGATTTACGTTCTACTCCTGAATTGTCGTTTGGTGTGAGATACAAAGGGACTATGGCTGGAATTGTCGTAACTGCATCACATAACCCTGTGGAATACAACGGATACAAGGTTTACTGGGATGACGGAGCTCAAGTTGTAGATCCTCATGCACCTGCGATTGTTGCTGAAGTTAATAAAATTCAAACTCTTGAAGAAATTAAAGTCATTTCTGAAGCAGAAGGAAGAGAAAAAGGGTTAATTATTCAATTGGATGGAAAAATTGACGATGATTATTTAGATGCAATTAAAACACAGACTTTAAAAACAGATATTCCAGGAAAAGAAAATTTCAAAATAGTTTACACTCCGCTTCATGGAACTGGTGGACGTCCAATGAAACGAATTTTATCTGATTTTGGATACAGCTATGAAGTTGTGAAGGAACAAATTGAGCCAGATGGAAACTTTCCAACTGTAACTTATGCAAATCCTGAAGAAAAAGCCGCATTTGCTCTTGGAACAAAACAGGCTGATGAAATTGGAGCAAAATTAGTTATGGCAAACGATCCTGATGCTGATAGAATTGGTATCGCTGTAAAAGATGACAAAAATGAATGGTATTATCCAAACGGAAACCAAGTTGGATTATTATTGCTGCAATATTTATTAAACAACAAGAAAGATATTCCTGTAAATGCAAAAGTTATAACAACAGTTGTTTCTACGCCGATGATCGATGTAGTTGCACCTTCAAAAAATGTTGGAGTTATGAAAACGTTGACAGGATTCAAGTATATCGGAGAAAAAATTAGACAATTTGAAAATAAGGAATTGGACGGAACTTACTTGTTTGGATTTGAGGAAAGTTATGGATATTTGATTGGAACTCACGCAAGAGATAAAGATGCGTTGGTAACTTCAATGGTAATCGCTGAAATGGCTACTTACTATGATTCAATCGGAAGTTCAATTTACGAAGAATTACAAAAATTATACAAAGAATTTGGATATTATCTAGAAGGAATAAAATCTGTAACTCTTAAAGGAAAAGATGGAATTGAACAAATGGCGGCTCTTATGGCTAACTTGAGAGAAAATGTAAAAGATGAACTGCTTGGTAAAAAAATAAAAATTAAACGTGATTTCTTCTCACACAAAGAATACAACCTGGAAACAGGAGCTGAAACTGAAATAAAATTACCAAAGGAAAACGTTTTACAATTTGTTCTTGAAGACAACACTTACATTACAGCCCGTCCATCTGGAACAGAGCCAAAAATCAAATTCTACTTTAGCGTAAATGCAGATTCAAACGAAAATGTAAAAGCAAAACTTGATAAAACAATGGAAGAATTTTCAAAATTTTTAGGATTATAATTTTTTAAAGAGATCAGAAGATTACTTAAACTAAATGTCCAATTTTTGGCAAAAGTTCAGTTTTTTCTGATCTTTTTTGTTTCAGATCTGCTTTTGTATATAAAAAAGATTTGTCAACACAAAATAAAAAAATATAACAAAATTTTAGAGAGAACTTGTGAAAAATGATAGAAATAAAAGAAAAAGATATTGATGCGATATATATTCATATTCCATTTTGTGACAAGAAATGCGAATATTGTGATTTCTGTACGTTTGTGCGGATGGAAAAGGAGTATAGAAGATACGTGGATTATTTGATTAGGGAAATTAGGATGTATCCAAAGTTTAAGTATGACACGATTTATTTTGGTGGAGGGACACCATCAGTATTGCCAGTTGGGATGATAAAAGACGTAATGGATGAATTGGAGTGGACTGGAAATGCAGAGATTACTTTGGAATTGAATCCGACGGATATGACTTTGGAAAAATTGAGAAAGATTAGGGAAACTGGGATAAATCGGCTTAGTATTGGGATACAGAGTTTTCAGAATCATGTGCTGAAATTTATTGGGAGACAGCATAGCTCGGAAGAAGCGATAAATGTGTATAAAATGGCTAGAAAAGCTGGATTTGAGAATATAACAGTGGATTTGATGTTTGGGATTCCTAATCAGAGTATTGAGGATTTGCAGAAGGATTTGGAAATTTTGAAGAAATTGAGGCCTGAAAATGTGTCGATTTATTCGCTTATCTGGGAGGAAGGCACTGTTTTCTGGAGCAAGTTGCAAAAGGGGATTTTGTCGGAAATTGATCAGGATGTGGAAGCTCAGATGTATGAGATGATTATTGAGTTTTTTAATGAAAATGGGTACTGTCATTATGAAATATCGAATTTTTGTAGAATTGATGGGAATTTTGAGGGAAATAGAAATATTAACAAAAATTATAATTTAGAAAAAAAAATAGATTTTCAAAATTTTTCAGAAATAAAAAATAATGAAGATGTTTTGAAAAAAAATGATGAAGTTTATAATTTTGGTTTGCAAAATAAAATATATGAAAATGATATGTCAGAGAATGTGAATTTTGCAAAAATAAGGACTGAAAATAGGATTTTAGAGAATAATAATTTAAAAAATCAAAAATTAGAAAATAAATTGCTGGAAAATGTAGAAAATTTTGAAATTATTAAGGGAAGGCAGAAAAATGGTGGAAGACACAATCTAAAATATTGGAGAAATAAGAAATTTATTGGTGTAGGGATGAGTGCGGCGGCTTATTATGGTGAAAACCGGCATAGCAACGTAAGGACGTTTAAGAAATATTACAATTTAATTGATAGTGCAAATTTGCCAATTGATGAAAGTACGATTGAAGTTGTGGATGAGATTGAAAGTGAAAAATTGAAGAAAATGTTGGGGTTAAGGTTGATTCAGGAGGGAATTGAGTATTTTGAGGATAAGAAGGTTGAAAAACTTATAAAAAATGGGTTGATGGAAAAATTTGTCGTAAAAAAAATGGATTTTTCTGAAAAAAAAGTTGAAAAAATTGAAAAATTTATTATTACAAAAGAAAAAGAAATAAAAAATAAAGTTAAAAATAATGAATGTTTTGATGAAAAAGTGGATGGAAATGCTTATGAAATAAGGCTTCGATTGACAAAAAAGGGAATGATGCTGGCAAATGATGTATTTGTTGAATTTATTTGAAAAAAAGGTTATAATAGTGTAACTGTAAAAATATCATATATAAAGCAAGTCAAAAATAATAAGGAGCAAAAATGGAACTGGATAGCATAAAAATTCATAAGAATTATGGGAAAATCTTGGAAGATATAAAAAAATATTCTCCATATCCTGAAAAAGTGAAAATTTTGTTTGTGAGTAAATATTTTAATGTGGAAGAACATAAGGCTCTGATTGAGATGGGTTATGATTATTTTGGTGAAAATCGGGCTCAGCTTTATCGGGACAAGCTAAATGAATTTTCAGATGAAAAATATAAAAATATCAAATGGGATTTTATTGGAAGGTTGCAAAAAAATAAAATAAAGTATATAATTAATAGTGTGAATTTAATACATTCGATTGATTCTTATGAACTTTTAGATGAAATAAATAAAAAAGCTATTGAAAATAACAGAGTTATAAATGGATTGGTTCAAATTAATGTTTCAAAGGAAGAATCAAAAACAGGAGTTTACATTGAAGATTTTAAAAAAGATAGCGGAAAATATTTTTCTATGAGTAATGTAAAAATAGCTGGTTTTATGACTATGGCTCCACTTGAAGCATCTGAGGATGAAATAAATGATTATTTTTCAAATATGAGAAAATTAAAAGAAGAATATCAGAAGCAATATGATTATGTTACTGAAATTTCCATGGGAATGTCGAATGATTATATAGAAGCCTTGAAAAATGGGGCGACTATAATTAGAATAGGAAGCAAGTTATTTGAATAGGAGGTTATGCTTTGGGACTTAAAAGAAAATTAATGGAATTTTTTGGCGATGATATTGAAGATGATGACGATGAGTTATCTGAAGAATTGTCAAATGATGAAAGAAAAGAAACGGTAGTAGAACAGCCGTCACAAACTCAACAAGCAAAAGTTCAACCAAAACCGACAGCAAACCGGGTTGAACAGGAAAAACAACCAGAAGAGAAAAAAGGCATTGGAAGTCTTTTTGGAGTAGGAAAAAAGGAGGAAATTACAAAAATGGCGTCGTCAAAAGTAAGCTATGTTTCGATTATCAGACCAAAAGTTTTTGAAGATTCGAGATTAATTGCGGATGCAATAAAAGAAAATAAAGTTGTAACATTCAGTTTGGAATTTTTAGAATATGAAGTGGGACAAAGAGTAATAGATTTTGTGAGTGGAGCTGCCTATGCAATGAATGCCCACCTTTCAAAAGTTACTGACAAAGTTTTAACTTCTATTCCAGTTGGAATTGACTATGAAGATATTGATGCTTCGTTGGGAGAAGAATCAAGAGATAGTAACTTATTATAATACTAAATATTAAGTTAAGTTTTGAAATTCAGCTGCTTTTTATGGGTTTTTCTCATTTAAAGCAGTATTTTTTAATAATTTATTTTAGGAATAAAAAATAAGAAAATGGGAGAATAGATAGATGGGAATAATTTTTACGATATTAATTTTGGGGATAATAGTATTTTTGCATGAATTGGGGCATTTTGCTACAGCTAAATATTTTGGGATGCCTGTTTCGGAGTTTGCTATTGGGATGGGGCCTAGGATTTTTTCGGTGAGGAAAGGGGAAACGGTTTATTCGATTAGGGCATTGCCCCTTGGGGGATTTGTCAATATTGAGGGAATGCAGCCTGAAAAATTTGATTTGGAGGGGTTTAAGAAGGAAAAGACTGATGAAATTATTGAGGAATTGAAAAGAGAGCAAAAGATAAAGGGGATAAAAAATGAAACTGAGGGAATTGGAGATGAAGAGTTTGTCAATGAAGTGTCGAGAAGGCTGGATAAGGTTATAGAAAAGGAAGTGAAAAAGCAGGAAAATATTCAGAAGAATGGATTTTTTACAAAGTCGCCGTTTAGCCGGTTTGTTGTGTTGATTGCAGGAGTTATGATGAACTTTATCTCAGCATTGATTGCATTGTTTGTGTTGCTTTCCATAACTGGGATTATGCCTATAAAATATACGGCACCAGTTGTCGGGGAAATTCAGGTAAATTCAAGAGCAAAGGAAAAATTGCAGATAAACGACAGAATTTTGGCAGTTAATGGGGAAAATGTGTCAAACTGGGTGGAAATGTCGGAAAAAGTTGCGAAAATTAGTAAGAATTATAAAAATGAAGATGTAAGCTTGAAAATTTTGAGAAATAACAAGGAAATTACAGAAAATGTGAAATTGACTTACTACGGTGAGGTGAAGGCAAATCTGCTTGGAATACAGGTTTTGCCACAAAAAACTAATGTCGGTGAAAGAATAAAAATGAGTTTTATAATGTTTGGAGATTATTTTAAGTTGACTCTGGATGGCGTGAGAATGCTGGTAACGGGGAAAGTGGCAATGAAGGAAATGACAGGGCCTGTTGGACTACCTAAAATTGTTGGGCAGGCTTATGGGCAAGGTGGATTTTTTGCACTGCTTGGGATATTTATTCTTATTTCAATAAATATTGGAATTATGAACCTGCTGCCTATTCCGGCACTTGACGGGGGAAGGCTGATATTCGTCATTCCTGAATTTTTTGGAATAAAAATAAATAAAAAAATAGAAGAAAGAATACATATGATTGGAATGATATTTTTACTTGTATTAATGCTGGTTATTGTATTTTCTGATGTTACTAAGTATTTTAATAAGTAGTTATAGAATTTAATAAAAAAAAACAGGGATATAAAATTTTATCTCTGTTTTTTATTTTCTTGACAAAATTTAAAATATATAATATAATTAACTAAGTTAATTAACGAAGTTAAATAATTTTTAGGAGGATAAAATGAAAAAATTAGTATTATTGGCTACACTGCTGAATGCGGTTACGATATTTGCAGAAAAGGAAGATGGACATAAGAACAAGATTTCAATAGGAGGAGCGTATTTTCAAGATATGTATAAAACAAAGAAAAGATCAGGTTATATGCCATACGCAACTTTTAATTCAAATTTTGCCAATTTAGAAATTAGTTTAGGATCGTTGGGTTATAGGCAAGAAATAACAGAAAATTTATCTGTTACAGGTTCTGTTATTTTTTCTGATGGTTTTAAATTAAAGCCTAATGAAATGAAAGAAGGTTACAGAAGTATTAAGAAAAGAAATACGCAGGTTGCAGCAAGTGGAAGTATAGGATATAATTTTGAAAATATAGCTACCAATGTATCATTACAAGGTGGAAAAAGAGGTATGAGCGGCGGAATGGATGTAACGGTTTATTTACCAATTACAGAAAAATTTGGTACATTTGCAGAAACTAATGTTACATTATATTCAAAAAAATATACAGATTATTATTTCGGAATAAAGGAGAATGAAATAGGTGGGAAAATAACTTCCAAATACTCTCCAAAATCATCATATTCTTATGGTTTTGGTGTAGGAAGCAATTACGCATTTAATGATAGATTTGGAGTTTTTGCTTTAGCAGGGTTGACAAAATATTCAAAAGAAATTAGAAAAAGTCCGATTGTAAATAATAAGACTAGTTATCATGTTACTGTAGGGACATCATTTTCGTTTTAGAAAAAAGTATTCTAAATTGAAATATGTTTGAAAACGTAGAAACTGTGAGATTTTGTATCATGGTGAAAAATTATATTTAGGTGGTGATTAAAATGCAAAAAGAAAATATGAATTTAACAATAAAAGGGTTTGTGTTCAAAAAATTTCCAATGGAATTAAAAGTTGTTTTTATTATTAGCGTTATTGTTAATATTATTCGTTTAGTGCTTGCTTTTTTAAGTAAAAGAAATTTGGGAAATAAAATATTTCAGATAGGGATGTTCTTTTTTTTAGGTTATTGGATATTTTATTATTTAACTAAAAGGAAAGAGCTAAAAATAGAAAATGGAAATTTATATTTTAATAAAGAAAATGTTATATTAAAAGATTACAAAGTGGAATATGGTTATGGAAATAAAATTTATTTAAAAACACAGAATGAGAGCTTTCTTTTTTTTGTTAATTCGGGAATATTTCCTTCAAAAAATGAAAAGATTTATTTACGGAAAAAAGTAATGGAATTTGAAAAATATCTAGAAAATGAGGGAATACCGATAGAAAATAATTTTGATGTATCAGGTAATAAAATATATTTTTCGTTTTGGGGGATAATTTTGTTGTTACCGATAATAACGGCGATAACTCAAACAATAGGGAACGTTTTGTTTAAATAATCACTAGAGTTTAGGGCATTTCTTAAAACTTGTAAAATAGTAAAGTTTTTTGAGATGCCCTAATAAAGTTAAATAGTATTGGAATTTGGATAAAAAATGGTAATTTTTAAATTTAATAAACAGTTTTGATTATTAGTATTAAGAAAATATTTGGGGAGAAAAAATGATAAATTTGTTTGAATTGGTAGAAGAAATAAATAAAAAATTTTTAGAAAGATATTATGAAATTAGTGAAGGGATAGAAGAAAGATTAGAATTATCTGAAAGAGACTTTTATTATTTACGAATAATCCTTGAAGCACAAAAAATGAATTTAACTGAATTTTCAAAAATTTCTAAAGTGTCAAAGCCTGCAGGAACTAAGATAATTAATAAATATCTGAAAAAAGGATATGTAATAAAAGAAGTATCAGAAGAGGATAAAAGATTTTCATATATACAGCTTTCAGATGAACTGAAAAATTATTTAGAAAAAGATCAGCAAATTGCAAATAGGATATATGAAAGTTTTTTAGGCGTATTGAATAAAAATGAAAGAGAGATGCTAGAAAAATTATTAGTAAAAATAAAAAGTAATTTTAAAAAATAAATAAGAAAAAAATGACAAAAATCTAAAAAAATTTAAAAATATGATTTATATCCGTATTTTAATAGATTTCTAAGTAGAAAAATAATTGACAAAATAGAAAAAAAATTATATTATATTACAATGACTTGTGGGTCAATCTTGATTGTTAGGTGGGAGATACTTGGAAAGAAAGAAAAGTGTGAAGAGCCAGAAAAGGAAAAAAATCGTCGATAAGGCGTGGGAACTGTTTGCAAAAAACGGGTATGAGGAAACAAAGGTGGAGGATATTACGAAGGAACTGGGAGTGTCGAAAGGGAGTTTTTATACGTATTTTGCAACTAAGGATGAGTTACTGTATGAAATTTTGGGGAAAATAAAAAAAGAAATAATAGATACTCTTGAAACGATAGATACTAATCAGGTGCCAGAGAAAATTTTGGAGGATTATGCAAATACTAAAATGAATAATGCTGTTAAAATATTGAATAATATGCGGTTAAACAATGTTGAGAAATATTCAATTGATCCAAAATTAAGGGATTTTTTTGAAGAACTGCGGGAAAAATCAATTGATTTTATAAAAACAAATATTGTTGAAAAATTTAACAGGAAAAATGGTAACAAATATAAAGCTCAGATTATATCGGAATTCATATTAATTTCAATAGAGGAATTTTTTTATGATGAATTTGTCTTAAAAAGTTTCAGGAATATGAAGGATGACGAGTTAATCAATATAAAAAATACAGATAAAATTGAAAATTCGTTGAAGGAAATAATAAAATTTATAAATAATGCACTAAAATAGGTTCAGGAAGGAAGAAGGGAAAATGGAAAAGAACAAAAATAAAATAGTAGCACCAATATTGCTGTTATTAATGGCAATTCCCAATTTTGCACAAAAGATAACGATTCAGGAAGCTGCTGAAATGGCGGTGAAAAATAATAAGGATATAAAAGTGGGAATGCTGGAAATGGATAGAGAACAGATAGATGTAAGCAGAACGTGGAAACAGAGATTTTTTACAGTGAGTTACAACGCTTCGGCAAATGCCTACTTTAAAAATGTTATGTCAAAAAAGACAGGGGAAGCATATCAGCAATATCTGTCATTATCACAGCCACTTTTTACAGGTGGAAAATTAAAGCTGGGAAATGAAATAAGTAAAGATAACTTGAAATTAGCTGAGCTGAAATTGGATAAGACAAAGAAAGATACGGTTTTGAGTACAGTTCAGGCATATATTGATGTGTATGATGCGATTAGTACACTTGGCGTGCTGCAAAAATCGAAGGAAGCGTTGGATGAAAATTATAAGATTCAGACTGAGAAATATAATTTGAGAATGGTTACAAAGCCTGAATACAGGGAAGCTGAAAGAAGCCTGAAGGCTATGGAGGCACAAATTGTAGAACAGCAGGGAAATATTGAAATTGCAAAAGAATCTTTGGGAATACTGATTGGAGTGCCGAATCCAAGCAGCATTGAAATAGTTCCATTTGGAGTGGAAGATAATTTTACTAAGACGATTGACTTGAAAAAGGATATGGAAAAATTGACAACACAGAATACTGAGTATAAAATTGCACAGAAACAGATTGATATAAGCAAAAAAAATACAAAGCTGGAAAGGGCAAGCTTTTTTCCAGTAATTAATGGAGTAGTAAATTATGGAGCATTAAGTTCAAAAAATAAGTTAAAGGATGCATTTGAAGTGAAGGATTTTTCATCGGCAGCAGGAGTAAAATTCACTTGGGACATTTTTGACTGGGGAAAAAGAAAAGAAGATGTAAAATATGCCAAAAAAACTGAGGAAATTGCAGCTGTGAAATCAGAACAGACATTAGAGCAGGTTAAGGCAAATATGAGAAAAACATATTATAAGTTACAGGCACTTGAAAAAAGTCTGGAAGCATTGAGAGTTGCGGTGGAAAGTGCGGAAGAGACATATGAACTGGAAAAGGAAAGATATAACTATAATTTGATAACAATGAACAACTTGCTTGATGCAGAGGCAAAATTAAGACAAAGCCGTGTAAATTATGCAAATTCAAGACTTCAATATTATTATCTTGTATCACAGTATGGAGCTTTTCTTGATTAATCAGGTTTGATAAAATATGAAAATGGGAGGAAATAAACAATGAAATTATATAATAAAAAAATCATAGCAGGTTTGGCAATACTTGCGATGTTTACCATATCTTGTGGAAAGAAAAAACAGGCTGTAACAAATAACGCAAGGCCAGTAAAAGTGCAGGTTATCGGACAAAATTCAATTTCCTTGGGATATACGGCGAGCGGAACTTTGAAGGGAATTGAGGAGGTACCTTACACAGCGACTTCTTCTGGAGAAGTAGTTGTAATAAATGCAAAAAATGGGGACAGCGTAAATGCGGGACAGGTAATCGTATCAATTGATAATCAGGCTGCCAGATCAAATGTAAGAAGTGCGGCTTCAAACGTAAACACAGCTTCGTCAAATATCAATTCAGCTGCGGCTGCACTTGAAGAAGCGAGAATCAATTACGAAAAATACAATATGCTTTACAACAAAAGACTGGTAACAGAAACAGACTATCTAAAGGCAAAAACTAACTATGATGCTGCAAGGGCACAATTAAACGCCTCAAGAAACAGTTTAAGTTCGGCACGGGCAGAGCTGGATTCTGCAAACGATACAAATAGAAAATCTGTAATAAAGACAAATACAACAGGAACTGTTGCAAATATGAATCTGGAACTTCACCAGCAGACATCAGCAGGAAGTGCCTTGTTTACTGTGGTAAATGAATCTGAAATGAAACTGGAAGTAGGAGTTTCAGCAGACATAATCAGTAAAATTCACGTTGGAACACAGGCTAAAGTGAAAATTGACGAGCTGCAAGGGGAAGAAATGGTAGGAACTGTATATGAAGTATCTGCTGCGGCAAACTCGGCGACAAGACAATTCGTTGTAAAAGTTAAGATTCCTAATCCGGACAGAAGGCTAAAAAGTGGAATGTATGGAACAGCAAGCATAGACACTGGAGCGGAAAATGGAATAATAATCCCTAAAAAAGCCATCGTTGTAAGGGGAGTTGAACAAGTAGTTTATATAGTCCAAAATGGTAAGGCAGTTGCAATACCGATAAAAGTTACAAATCAAAATCAGGAAATGGCGGCAGTTACTGGAAATGGGCTTACTGCAGGTGTAGAGCTTATAGTAGATGGACAAAATGTTGTACAGGCTAATGAAGCAGTGAGAAAAGTGCAGTAAATCTTGGCTCTGAATAAAAAAATGTAAAATAAACTTTAAATGGCAATCAGTCAGGCAGATTTTGAAAATTTGGTATTTTTTTAATCTGTTTGGCTGTTTTATAAAAAATAAAAATGGATAAGTAGATAGAAAATCAGATAAAAGCAAAAAAATTAAGGAGAAGAAAAAAAATGACAGTAGCAGATTTTGCAACGAAGAGAGTCGTTTCTACAACTATGATACTGATATTCATGGTTTTTTCAGGTGTTGTGGCTATGCGTTCAATGAAGCAGGAATTGATACCAGATTTTAACTTTCCGATGGTAGCCGTTAATACGACTTGGACTGGAGCGGCTTCGGAGGATGTTAAAACTCAGATTTCAAAAAAGATAGAAGATGCGGCACTTAATGTTGATGGTATTAAAAATATTTCAACAAGTTCGACTTATGGAAGTTCAAGTGTTATGGTGGAATTTAACTTTGGTACGGATACGGATATAAAACAGGTACAGATACAGTCTGAAATAGATAAAATAAAAAAAGATTTGCCATCTGATGCAGATGATCCGATAGTTTCAAAATTGAATGTGGCTGGTGGAAATTCGGATATGGCAATGATGGTTGCGATAAGGGGAGCAGATCAGTCAGTAATTACTTCATTCATAGAAGAAACAATGGAACCAAGATTAAAGAGAAACAGAGGGGTTGGAAATATATCTGTATTTGGTAATGCGACAAGACAGGTAAAGGTAAAATTGGATCCATACAAACTACAGGCTTACAATTTATCTCCAGGGGAAATATACGCTAAGATTCAGGCAGCCCACACAATTGTTCCAGGAGGTACAGTAAAAGATGGTTCAAAAGAGTTTATCCTAAGAGTTGATGGGGAATTGAAACAGCTGGATCAGATACAGAATATTATAATTTCCAATAATAATAATCAGACAGTAAGATTAAGCGATGTGGCAATTGTTGAATATGGAAATAAGGATAGAACATCTTATGCAAAATATGATGGACAGGACATGGTAGCCGTTGTAATTCAGAAAAGTAAAGATGGGAATCTGGTTGAAATTGCAAATATTGCAAAAAAGGAATTGGAAAAGATGAAACCGTTATTTCCAGCGGGTGCAAAGTATGAAATAGTAGTTGACAACAGTATAAAGGTAAAAGAGGCAATTTCTAACGTAACGAATAACGGGTTGCAGGCGTTGGTTATAACAGTAATTGTATTATTAGTATTTTTGAAGGATTTAAGGGCTTCACTTGTGGTTGGAATGTCTATTCCAATATCAGCTGCGTTTACTTTTTTCCTTTTAAATACACAGGGAATCACGTTAAACTTAATTTCACTTATGGGACTTGCACTTGCAATAGGATCACTGGTGGATAATGCGGTAGTTACGCTGGATAATATATTTGATCATATCCAGATTAATAAGGAACCTGCACTGGTTGCGGCGGTACGTGGAACAAATGAGGTAATACTTCCAATGATAGCCTCAACAGCAACATCAGTCTGCGTATTTTTACCAATAGTGTTATTTCCAGGATTTTCAAAGGAAGTGTTTGCAGGGATTTCGTTTTCAATGATGTTTGCACTGTCAACTTCAATTGTTGTGGCAATGCTGTTTATCCCGATGGCTTCGAGTATATTTCTTAATATTGAGAAAATATCAGGTGCAGCAGGTAAAGCATACAGATTTAATGCTTTCAGGGATAAATATAAAAATCTTGTAAAAAAGGCACTTGAAAATAGAAAGGTAGTTATAATAGGAGTAATAGTCTTATTTATCGTAGTCGTTTTTGGACTTGGAAAAACTGTAAAAACAGCATTTTTCCCAACGATTGACAATGATGAGTATTCGGTGGTTGCACAGCTTTCGACAGGGCTTGACGTGGAAGTGGCACATGAGATTTCTAAGCAGATGGAGCAGATAGTAAAAGAAGATCCTGTTACAAAAAATTATACTACAATAGTAAATGCTCAGGCGGCAATAGTCAATGTCGATGTAAAAAAGGACACAATGAAGGCTATGGAGAGAATGCGTCAAAAAATGAGCAATATTCCAAACGTTACAATTGCAGTTTCTCCGCAAAAAGCTGGAGGACGTTCAGTTTCAAAAGACTATTCTTTCCAAGTGGAAGGGGATAACGCTGAAGAAATCAACAGAATTGCCAATGCGATTATGGCGGATATGAAGCAGCAGGCTTGGTTTAAGGATGTAAAATCTTCATCAGAAGGTGGATACCCACAGGCACAACTGGATGTAAACAGAGTGAAAGCCGAAAGTTATGGATTAAGCGTTACAGATATAACTAGAATGCTGAATCAGACGGTTTTAGGAGTAGATCCGATAGAAATTACCGAAAATACAGAAACATTAAAAGTTCATATAGAATTTGAGGATCAATATAAAAATTCACTTGACAAAATACTGAATATAATGATAAAAACAAGTGAGGGGCAGTTTGTAAGGCTGGGAGATATAGCCACAATGAAACAGGTGGAAGGTGCAGCTTCGATAGAAACTTACAACGGTTCTCAAATTGTAACAGTAGGGGCAAATCTGGATAAATCAAAAGGGTTGAATGATGCGTCAAAATTTGTAAATGATTCATTCCAAAAGACGAATCCTGCGGCAGGATATAAAATAACTCCAGCCGGAAATGCCCAAAGTCAACAGGAAATGGGTGGAGAAATTATGAATGCCCTTATTCTTTCAATAGCACTTATTTATATCGTACTGGCAGTACAGCTTGAATCATTTGTTTTACCGATAATAATGATGTTGGCGTTACCATTGTCAATGATTGGAGTAATGTTTGGGCTGGCTGTAACGAGAATACAGCTTAGCATGTTTGTTATGATTGGTATTCTGATGTTGTTTGGTATGGCAGTTAATAATGCGATTGTGTTACTGGATTTCGTATCAAGTCTGCGGCAAAAGGGTATGGAAATTCAGGAGGCACTTGTGGAAGCGGCAGGTTCACGGCTACGTCCGATACTTATGACAACTCTTACAACAGTACTTGGATGGACTCCAATGATATTTTCAAGTAAGGGAAGTTCGGGATATTATCAAGGAATGGCGGTAGCAGTTATGTTTGGACTTTCGTTCTGTACATTGCTGACATTATTCTTTATACCTGTAGCTTATTCTATAGTTGAAGAAAGAAAAGAAAGAAGACAAAAGGCAAAAGAGGAAGCAAGAAAAGCAAAAAAAATGGCTGAAAGATCACAAAATAAATAATAATAAACTTTAAAGAAAAGGAGGTGTTTTCTTGAAGAGGGTTGAAATATATTTTGATTCCTACTTTATAGATAAAATAAAAGAGGAAATGCGTGAATATGGAATTGAGCAATATATAATAATTCCACAAGTTTACAGCTGTTGGAGCAAAACATTAAAACATTTTAACAGCCATGTCTGGCCAGGGACTGACAGCATTCTTGTAACGTATCTGGAAGATGAGCAGGCAAAGGAAATTATGCGGCTTATTAAAATTATGAAAATCGATTTAGGGAAGAGTATCTCGATGGGTGCTGCTGTTTTACCTGTAGATGATATTATTTTGTAAAGATTGTAAATTGCAAGGAAATAAAAAAATATAGTTTGAGTATAGAAAAAAATGAACGGAGTGATTATTAATGGCAGTTTTTGAATTGAAACATCCACTAATTGAACATAAACTTTCAAATTTGAGAAATAAAGATACAGACACTAAACTTTTTAGGGAAAGCTTAAACGAAATAGCAGGACTTATGGTTTATGAAGCAACAAAACATTTGCCGCTCAAGGAGATTGAAACAGAAACTCCTATTCAGAAAACAACTACAAAAGTTCTAGATAAGCCAATAACATTAGTTCCCATCCTAAGAGCAGGACTTGGAATGATAGATGGAATATTGCAGCTTCTTCCAAATGCAAAAGTAGGGCATCTGGGAGTTTACAGAAACGAAGAAACTTTAGAGCCAGTCTACTATTACGCAAAAATGCCCACAAACGTTGTCGAAAGTCAAGTTTTCGTAGTAGATCCAATGCTTGCAACAGGTGGTTCAATGATTTACACAATTGATTACCTAAAAGACAGGGGTGTAAAAAACATAACAGTATTAAGCATTATTGGAGCTCCTGAAGGAATAAATAAATTTTGTGCAAAACATCCTGATATAGATTTGTACATTGCGGCAATTGATACTGGACTCAATGAACATGCGTATATCTATCCAGGATTGGGAGATGCGGGAGATAGAATATTTGGAACAAAATAATAAAATGGATTTTTTAGGAAAATACTCTAATTAAAATAATTAGGGTATTTTTTGTATATTTTGATTAATAAATATTTATAAAGCAAGGGAAATGGCGATTGATTTTCCTTGCTTTTTAAAAAGAAAAAATATAAAATTATGAAAAAATTTGATTAAAGGATATTTTAATAGTGTGTAATAAAAATGAGAAATAGTATTAAAAGGAGTAGGAGAATAAATTACAAACTTGATTTAAAAGGAATTTTTATAATTACTTCTGCTCCTTCGGTGTTGTTGTCTTTATTTATAAATACGCCATAATTTTTGCCGTAATAGAATTTTATTCTTTTATCGACATTTTGGGTTCCTACACCGCCTGTCTTGCTTTTTTTGAACTGTTTAGCCTTTTCAAAGCCTATTCCGTTGTCTTTAACTGAGATATTGACAGTGCTGTTTTCTCTGTAAACGTCTATTGTGATAATTCCGTTTCCAGAAAGGTTTTTTATTCCGTGATAAATGGAGTTTTCTACAATTGGCTGGATTATGATTTTTGGAACTTCGATGGAAAGAAGGCTTTCATCTTCTATGTTGAAAAAATAGGAAAGTTTGTCTTCGTATCTCTGCTTTTGTATGAATAAATATTCTTTAGTGTGCATAATTTCATCTTTTAACGGTATTTTTTCGTGACCGTTGCTAAGGGAAAGCCTAAAATAGTTTGCAAGTGATTTTGTAATGCTGATTACTTTTTCATTGTCTTCAAATTCTGCCATCCAAATGATTGTATCTAGCGTGTTATACAGAAAATGTGGATTAATCTGGCTGTGAAGAGCCTTTATTTCATATTCCCGCAAATATTTTATCTTTTCAACCATTATATTAAAATGTTCCACAAGGTTCTGAATTTCATAGCCTGTTTTTTCACTTAAATGAAATTCCCGTAGATTATTTTCAAAATTTTGCATATGATTTTCCAGTTTTATTAAAGGCTTTAGAATCTTTGTTATTACGATAAATGTAATAATAGAGGAAAAAGCTAGTGAAACTAGGAAAATGATAATAACTATGTGGGAAAAATTTTTCTTTAAGGTAACTAAGTCATTTGTGTTTGCTATGCTTCTTAGGCTCCAGTTTGTATTTTCAATGTTTATTTCATATAAATATGTATCTTTATCCTTATTCTTTTCTGAAAATTTTGCAAGACACTTTTTATCGGCAAAACATTTTACGTCTTTGTAGTAAATAACATTGTTGTTTTTGTCTACTATAATATTGTCGCTTTGTTTTCCAAAAGAAATGGAATTTAAATATCTTTCAAGAATTTCATATTTAATGTCAAAAACGATAACACCAAGATTTTCCCCTTTTGAATTTTTTATGTCCCGACTGATTGACAGAAACCAGAGAGCTGAGTTCATAGAGGAGGTGGAATTTTTTCTGCTGGGATTAAAAACGGGCATATCTGAATTGTTTATCGCATCGACATACCATTTTTCCTTCATCATATTTTCTGATATTTTCATATCATTGTTTTTATCACTGGATACAATGTTACCATTTTTTCCGATTACAGTAATACTTTTAATTCCTTTATTATTCCCGAGAATTGAGTATATCATTTTTTTAATGCTCTTTTTTGAATCTTCATTTCCTGATATTAAAAAATTTCTAACATCGGCATCAACAGACAAAAGATTAATCATATTTTTCAATTTATCAGCATAAAGAGTAATATAACGGGATGTACTTATAACATTTTCGTTAGTATACTCAATTTCCTTATTCATTATGATGTATTTTGAAGTATAGTAAAAAATACTGCTTAAAAACAGGATGAATAATAAGTTTCCAATCAGATAGTAAAAAAATAGCTGGAGTAACATTGAATTTTTCATTGTTTTTTTTAGTTTCATAATTTCTCCAATACACTTTTTTTAAACTCTTTTGGAGTCATTCCAAAAGTTTTTTTAAATTTTGAATTGAAGTAGTTAAAATTTTCTATTCCCACGAGTTCTCCAATTTCATAATTTTTCAGATCCGTTGTCAAAAGCAGTAGCTTTGCCTTTTCCATCCGCATATTATTTAAATAGTCCTGAAAAGGAATACCAAATAAATTTTTAAAAAGCGAACTTAAATATCCTGAGGATAAGTTCATTTCATCCGCCAGTGAATTTAAGTTAAAGGAAATTTCGCTGTATTTGTCTTCAATTTTTTTTGTTAAAATATCCTTATACTTGCTGTAGGAAACATCTTTGGCAGTTTTTTCAGTGTGACTGATTTTATTAATAATTTTTCTGGCTTCGTTGTATTTTCTAGTTTCTTCCAGTCTGTAAATCAGTTTTGAGATTATTTCATTTATATCAGTCTTTGAAACAGGTTTTAAAATATAATCTTCAACTCCGATTTTTAAAGCCTTTTGAGCGTATTCAAAGTAGTCATATCCTGAAATGATGGCTATTTTTACATCGTTTTTCAGCTCTTTCATTTCCTGTGCAAGAGTAAGGCCATTTTTAAATGGAATATTTATATCAAGCAAGACAAGATCAGGCAAAACTTCAGAAAAAGTCTTAAAGGCAGAATTACCGTCTTCTGCCTCATAAACATCACTTATCTTATATTTTTCAAAATCAATAAAAGTTTTAATACCTCTTCGTATAATCGGTTCATCATCAATTATTAAAATACTATACACTTATTTAACAGCTCCTTTGATTTGTGCAGCAGTCAGATGTCCCGGTAAAGTTTTAACAATATTCAAATTTCCATCCAGAACAATATTTGAAGGATACCCTAAAACTTTTGCCCTTTTTAGCACTTCCCCCTTTTCATCCAGCAATACAGTAGTATTTTTGTAATTAAGTCCTTTATACCACTGAATAAATTTGGCTGTAGGTTTTTCTCCTTTTTGTCCCGGAGAAGCAATTGTTATAACTGTAAAATTCTTACTTTTATCTGCACTTAAAGAATTAATTTCGCTTAATCCTGAAAGACAGATAGGACACCACGAAGCCCACATTTTAATATATATTTTCTTACCTTTGTATTTGTTAAGGGAAACAGGTTTATTATTAATATCCTTTAACTGAACCCCTTGTAATGTATTTCCAAATGAAGTTACACCAAAACTTAACATAGTTGCAACTATCGCAATTAATTTTTTCATAAAAACTACTTCCTTTCCATATTATAACAAATTTATAAATATTTTTGTATTTTTTTCAATAAAAATTTCAAGTTTAATCTTTGAGTATTATTCAATATAATATTTTTTTGCTGAATTTTAGAGAATAAATTTTAAAAGAAAATTATTAAAACTTATTTATTATTAGTAAAATTCCCATAAATATAATTAGAAATCCACCAAAAATTTTAAAATAATTTGTGTACTGATTTAAAACTCGCATTTTTTTTAACAGCTCCTGAGAGAAAAAGGAAAAAAGGACAAATGGAGTGGCAAGTCCTAAGACATATATAAACATCATCAATCCTCCGTAGATTGCGGATCCTCTGTCACCTGTGAGAGCTAGCACTGAGGCAAGAATAGGGCCTACACATGGAGTCCATCCCAGACTAAATGTCAATCCCAGCAAAAAAGCCTGTAATGAAGAATTTTTACCAATTAAATCAAAGTTTAGGGTTTTATTTTTTTCTAAAAGGCTAAATTTTAGTATACCTGTCTGGTGTAGTCCCAGTATTATTACAATTATTCCTGCCATAAGTTTTATAGTGTCATTAAAGAATATTCCTGTAAGAAAGCTAAAGCTAAAACCTATGCTCACGAAAGTAAGCGAAAGGCCTAGAATGAATAAAAATGTATTAAGCACTGTTTTTTTCCCTTTGCTTAGAATGCCTAAATATACAGGAACAATTGGAAGGATGCACGGTGATAGAAAACTTGCTACCCCGCCTAAAAAAACGCTTCCTACTAATAATGGCTGATTAAACATAAATTATCTCCTATCCTGTTCATTTTATTGAACTAATTTTCTTAAATATCCGTAATGTTCTTTTTCCATATCTTTTAAAGGAATAAATTTGATTGAAGCACTGTTTATGCAATATCGAAGTCCACCCTTGTCCTTAGGGCCGTCATCAAAAACATGTCCCAAGTGGGCTTTTCCACTTCGGCTAAGCACTTCTGTCCTTACCATATTAAAACTTGTATCATTTGCATAAGTTACAACATCTTTTGAAATAGGTTTTGTAAAACTTGGCCAGCCGCATCCTGAATCGTATTTATCCTTTGAGGAAAATAATGGTTCCCCTGTTGTTATATCCACATAAATTCCAGCTTCATGATTATCCCAATACTCATTTGAAAAAGAATGTTCGGTATTTTTTTTCTGTGTAACACTGTATTGCAGTGGAGTAAGCCGTTTTTTCAATTCTTCGTCACTTGGTTTTGGATAATCTTTTGGATCAATGATAACTTCATCTGCCTTACTGACATCAATGTGACAATATCCGTTAGGATTTTTTTTCAAATAGTCCTGATGATATTCTTCTGCTAATATGTAATTTTTCAAAGGCAGGACTTCAACTTGAATTTTATCTGTATATTTTTTCTGCTCTTCTTCAATTTCTTGTGAAATAATGTCCTTGTCTTTAGGGTTGGTATAGTAAATTCCTGTTCTGTATTGTCTACCCCTGTCATTTCCCTGCTGATTAATACTGGTAGGATCTACAACTTGAAAATAATATTTAAGCAGCTTGCTCAAAGAAATTTTATTTGCATCATATTTCACGTGAACTGTTTCTGCGTGATCTGTTGCCCCGATGATATTATAGCTGGTTTTTTCAGTTTTACCATTCGCATAACCAACCGTGGCATCCTTTACCCCGTCAATTCTTTCCATATATGCCTCAAGTCCCCAGAAGCAGCCGCCGGCGAGATAAATTTCTCTAATGTCTTCACTTCCTGTCTGAACCATATTTTCGTTTTTCATCTTATTTTCACTTCTGTTTTTCCGATTTTTATTTTTACTTGATAATACTACTGAAAATAAAGCTAAAGATAGTATTAAGAATAATAGTAGACTTCTAGATTTCATAAAACCGCCTCCCAATTTATATTTAAATAATTCTTTGTATCTACAAGAATAGTATAATCCAAAAATTCATAAAAAAAAATGAAATATAGTAATATTTTTCTATAATTTTATAATATATAGTCAATTCATTAAAAAAATTGGAGTAAAATATGTAAAAAACTAACCTTTTATTCCCGTTTTAAACTAGAATTGCCATATATTGAAATTTTTTTAGTAATGGACTGATGAAATTGTTATTATTGTTGTTATAAGACGGTTTTTGCATATTTTTAAAGTAGTTTTAAAACAAAAAATAAAATCAACTTTTTTTGAAATGAAAAACAAAGATTCGTGTGATATACTTCAAAGTTGCGTGTAATAAAAAAAATGATTTTACAGTAAGATTGTTTGGGAGGATAGGACAATGTGGGACATTGCCGAAGATGTTGAAGAAAAAAGGAATATTGGTAAAAAAACATTAAATGGAGTAAAGATAAAAATTATAGGGATAGGGAAAACAGGGAACAATGTAATAAATAAAATGGTGGCAAGACAGGATATAAGAGCTGATTTTATAGCTGTAGATACTGAAAGAAGCAATTTAGACAATTCAAAAGCTGATACAAAAATATTTGTATCTTCAATAATTTCTTATGAAGCCGTAGAAGGGTTAAAGATGCAAGTCAAAAAAGAGCTGGAAAAGGCAGACATGGCATTTATTATGGCTGAAATGGGTGAAAGAACCGGCACATTCGCCTCATCTATTATCGCAGAAATTGCAAAATCAATGGATATATTAACAGTTGCAATTGTATCAAAACCTTTTAAATTTGAAGCCTCCAATAAAATAAGACTTGCTAAAAAAGGAAAGAAAAAATTAAAACATTTCGCCGATACAGTAATAGTCATTCCATATCAAAAATTAAATGATTTATATACAGACATTCCAATAGCAAATATTTATGAAAAAGGGGAAAAATCCTTTGTAACAATTGTAAAAGGGATATTGGATTTAATAAAAAAACAGGGAATTGTAAATTTGGACTTTGCAGATATTAAATCTATATTGCGAAATTCAGGCAAGACAGTGTTAGGATTTGGAAAAGCAGATGGAGAGGACAGAGCAAAAAAGGCAGTAGAACAGGCACTGAATACACCGCTTCTGGAACGCTCAATAAAAGGCGCTGGAAAAATACTAATGAACATAACCTCAGGAAAAGACATACGCCTCGAAGAAATCAGTCAAATCGCCACAGCAGTAGCCAAAAGTTCAGAAAATCCAGACTTATTTCTCGCATGGGGAACAGTCTTTGAAGAATCTAAATTTGAAAATTTTGAAGATTTTGAGCAAAAAGGAAGCTGTGTAAAAGTATATTTGATTGCAACAGATTTTTGTGATTAATAAAAATAATTTAAAAATTTATAAATAAAAAAAGAAAAAAGCATTGACTAATTAACTAAATATGATATAATTATATTGAAAGAAAAAATTTAAAAACAGGTGTTCCACTACCTTAAAATGAAGCAACTTTAAATGCAAAGCTACCAATTATGGTGGCTTTTTTTCGAGGGGGAATTTATGAGGTTATATGAAGTAGATGAAAGCTATATAAATTATTTGAAACTTTTTGAAGGTAGAGTTTTAAATTATTCAGGAGATCAACTATGATATTGAATGAAAAATTTGAAGCAGATCAAACAAATATGTTATGGGGATACATTATGGATGCTGAGCTTGAAGATAAAATTGAAGTGGAAATACTGATAACGGATTTTTCTAAATAAATGTATATGAAATAATACTAAAATTGAAGTATGTAATATGTATTAAGGAAAAAGTGAATATGAAAAATTAGAAGTTATAGAGGTAAAAGTGTGATAAGAGAGATTAATGTACTAGATGCGAAAGATATACAAGAAATTTGTAAAGATGAGTTAGGATATGATGTTGATATTAATACTGTCAAGACGCAAATTGAAAAATTATCTATTGATTATAAACATCATATTATCGCAGTATATGAAGATAAAAAAGCAAGTAAGGTTGTTGGTTTTGTTCATGCAGAGATGTATGAAAGTTTATATAGTGATATTGGATTAAATATACTAGGATTAGCAGTAAATTCCAATTTTCAAGGCAAGGGTATTGGAAAAAAACTGATGGTTTTTGTTGAAGAATATGCTTTAAATAATAATGTTAATTTCATTAGATTAAATTCTGGTTCTCATCGTTTAAAAGCACATAAATTTTATGAGAATATTGGTTATACTTGTAATAAAACTCAAAAACGTTTTATAAAAATATTTCAATAAAGAAGTACTGATAATAAAATTCTAAAATTTCAGAGAAGTAAAAGCAGTAAGCTGATACTTCTTTTTTTTCTTTTTTGATAAAAAATTGTGAGAATATGCTTATACTAAAGTCCATTTAAATAACGAAATTATTACAAACTTTTTTAATAAAGGATATAAACCTTTACTGCAAGATAAGGATTTGCGACAATGAGCAATCCTACAAAAATTAAAAAGAAAAAAATATTTATTAATTAAAATATCCAAAAAATAATAAAATACAATTGTTGAAATTAGAAAAAATAAAAGTTGAAAAAAAATAGAAAAATTTTCTTTTTTTGGAAAAAATGTGGTATAATTTGATGTATGCTCAAACCTTTTTAAAATTAAATAAATTTAGGGATTGAGTATATGAATAAGTACATTATTATTATAAATAAATAGATAAAATATATTGGAGAGAAAATTGGGAAAAAATTTTAAAGATAATTTGCTGACTGCTGATGAAATGAGAAATGAAATAGTGAGATTGCAGAAGGCTGGGAAAAAGGTAGTTTTTACTAACGGAGTTTTTGATATTTTACATGTTGGGCATTTAACTTATCTGGAGGAAGCCAGAAATCTAGGTGATATTTTGGTTGTTGGTGTGAACAGTGATGCTTCGGTTAAAGTGAATAAAGGGGATAAAAGGCCGATAAATAGCGAAACAAGTAGAGCCTATGTCCTTTTGGGTACAAAGTTTGTAGATTATACAGTAATTTTTGATGAAAAAACACCAGAAAAACTGCTGGATATTTTAAAGCCAGGTATTCACGTAAAAGGTGGAGATTATAAAAAAGAAGACTTGCCAGAAACAAAAGTTGTTGAAAAAAATGGTGGAGAAGTAAAGATTTTATCCTTTGTGGATAACATTTCCACAACTGAAATTATTAATAAAATTATTGAAGTGTATAAAAAATAAAAAAACCTAAAAATGATAGAAGAAATATTTGTTAATAAAATATATTTTTATTTAAAAATAGAATTTGATTGATATTTAGAAGTGAGAAAAATTATGAAAAATAAAATATTAACATTTGATAAGATAGATAAATTAGCCAAAAATTTAGCAGAAAAGTTAAAAAACGGAGGTTGCCTAGGGCTTATTGGAGATTTGGGGGCGGGAAAGACTACATTTACTAAGAAGATTTGTGAATATTATAATATTACGGAGAATGTGAAAAGTCCGACGTTTACTTATGTGATTGAATATAATTCTGGGGATGTACCAGTGTATCATTTTGATGTGTATAGGATTAATGATTCTGAGGAAATTTATGAGATTGGGTTTGAGGATTATATTGGGGAAGATGGAAGTGTTGTAATTATTGAGTGGGCGGACAAGATTTTGGATGAAATGCCTGAGGATGCGGTGTTTGTTGAGATAAATCATTATTCGGATGTGGCTCGTGAAGTGTCAGTTTATAATATTGAAAATGGGGAAAAAGTAGATTTTGAAATTGAATAATTTAATTTTTAATGTTTGGGTTTAATATTAAATTGATTACTGGATTAAGCAAAATTAGTTTTTGAGAGGGATATTGATTATCAGATTTGATTTTAAAGAAGTTTTATTGTAAAAGTGAAGAAAAATGAAAAATGGAGAAAAATATGTTGATATTTGCGATAACGACGACGACTAGACTGGCTGGATTGTCGCTTTATGAGAAAGATAAGCTGCTGGGGGAAATTCATGTGGAAATGGCAAAAACACATTCTACTACGATTTTAGAGCAGATTGACAGCCTTTTGAAATGGACTGGGAAAAAGCTCGACGAAATTGAAAATGTGATTGTTTCGATAGGGCCGGGTTCGTTTACGGGTGTTCGGATAGCAATTTCGGTTGTTAAGGGATTGTTTTTTGGACGGAATGTAAATTTTTATGAGGTGAATGAGTTGGATGCACTTGGTTTTCAAGGGTATTATAATTTGAAAACAAGTTTGGGAAATGATGAGGATTTGAAAATATATTCGCTGATTGATTCACGAAAGGAAAAAATTTATTGTGCGGCTTATGAAACTTCGAGCGAAAATAGGCTAAAATTGATAAAAAATTATGAGGTTGCAAAGTTGGATAATGCAATTGAGGAAATAATTGAAAATAAGGAAAATAATAAAAAAGTTTATCTGATTGGAGATGCAGTTTTTAATTATAAGGCTAAAATATTGAATAAATTAGGAAACTGTGTGAAAATATTTGAAGATAAGAATTTGACAATTAATACAATGACTTTTGTACAGATGTTTTTGGATAAAAATTTGGAAAATGCTGGTGTGGTGAGAAAGACTGATATTTTTAATCTGAAACCGGATTATCTGGAAAAATCACAGGCGGAAAGGGATAAGAAATAATGCTGAAAAATTTTTTTAAATTTGGAAAAAAGAAAAAAGATGAGGAACAGAAAAACACTTTAGAAAATCAGATAGAAAAGGAAATTGAGGACAGTCAAAGTGAAATGGATAAAATTAAAGCTGAAACTGAAAAAGAAATAAAGAAAACAGCTGAAGAAATTTTAGGAAAAAATATTGAAAAATCTGAAAATAATGAAAAAAATTCTGAAAAAGAAAAAATTGAAAATTTAAAAATAGAAGAAACAGAAGAGAAATTAGATGAAAAAACGAAAGGCAAACCTAAATTAAAGCCTTTAAAAGATAGATTGGCAACTCCGAAAAAAGGATTTTTTGGAAAATTAAAGGAAATGCTTTTAGGGAAGGCGATAGACGACGATTTGTACGAAGAACTGGAAGAATTGCTGATTCAGTCAGATATTGGAATGAATATGACAATGCAGCTTGTGGAGGACCTGGAAAAATCAGTTTCACGAAAGAAATTGAAAACATCAGAACAAATTTACGATGAATTAAAGGAATTGTTAAAGGCGAAACTTGTTTACAACGATGAAAACAGCACAAAATTAAAATTACAGGATGGAAAACTAAATATCCTTTTAGTTGTGGGAGTAAATGGAGTTGGGAAGACTACTTCCATTGGTAAAATAGCGAAAAAATTGAAGGATAGCGGGAGAAAGGTTATTATTGGGGCTGGAGATACATTTAGAGCCGCTGCCATTGAGCAAGTTGAGGAATGGGGGAAACGGACTGGTGTGGAAGTTATAAAACAGGCACATGGAAGTGATCCTGCCGCTGTAATTTTTGATACGGTGAAAACCGCTAAAAATCGTGGATTTGATGTGGCAATACTGGATACGGCCGGAAGGCTTCACAATAAACGTGATTTGATGAAGGAGCTTGAAAAAATAAATAAAATTATACGTGAGCAGTCTGGAGAAACTGACTTTGAAACGTTGCTTGTAATTGACAGTACAACTGGGCAGAATGGATTGGAGCAGGCTAGAATATTTAATGAAATCGTAGATTTGACAGGAATTATTTTGACAAAATTTGACGGGACGGCAAAAGGAGGGATTATTTTCCCAATCACAGAAGAACTAAAAAAACCGATTAAATTTATAGGTGTTGGAGAAGGAATCGAGGATTTACGGGAATTTGATACAAAGGAATTTGTTGAAGCTATGTTTGAATAATAAAAAAAATAAGGAAAGGAAGAAAAAATTATGAACACATTGACAGATGAATTAAAAGAAAAAGCTAAAAAATTAAACAAAACCATTATTTTACCTGAAACAGAGGATGAAAGAGTTTTGCGGGCAACAGAAAAAATTATTAGTGAAGGAATTGCAAAAATAGCTTTAGTCGGAGATGAAAAAAAAATAAAGGCAAAAGCAGACAAAATTGGAGTTTCATTGGAAGGAGCGATATTTTACAATCCTGATTCATGTGCAACAATTGACAATATGTCGGAGCTCTTGAAAAAAAGAAGAGAGAAAAAAGGAATGACATTTGAAACGGCAAAAGCGATACTCATGTCAGATCCAAGATATTTTGCGGCAATGCTTGTACATCAGGGTAGAGTTGATGGAATGGTGGCAGGTTCATCTTCACCAACAGCACACGTTTTAAGAGCGGCAATCCATGTAATTGGGCCAAGAGAAGGCTTAAAAACGGTATCAAGTTCTTTTGTTATGATAACAAACACTCCTGAATTTGGGGATAACGGAACATTTGTATATTCAGATGGTGGAGTAATTCCTAATCCTACTGCTATGCAACTTGCCGATATTGCCATTTCTGCAGCGGAAAAAGCTAGATTTACTGCGGGAATAAAAGAACCTAAAGTAGCATTTTTATCATTTTCTACAAAAGGAAGTGCTGACGGGGTTTCTGTAAGCAAGGTTAGAGAAGCCATCGAAATCTTAAAAGTCAGAAATGTTGATTTTGACTTTGATGGGGAATTGCAGCTGGATGCGGCAATCGTGCCAGAAGTAGCTGCTGCAAAAGCATCTGGATCAAAAGTAGCAGGGCAGGCAAACGTATTGATTTTTCCTGACTTGGATTCAGGAAATATCGGTTACAAATTGACACAGAGACTGGCTAAGGCGAAAGCGTTAGGGCCGTTAATTCAAGGATTGGCACGTCCAGTTCACGATCTTTCAAGAGGATGCAGTGTGGAAGATATAGTTGAGGTTGTGGCAATTACGGCTGTAGAATCTGAAATGTAGTTTTTATATAAAACCGGTTTAAACATAAAATAAAAAAATAAAACTATTTTGTTTAAGCATTGAAAATGTTTAATCTTAAATAGTTAATATTAGAGGATTTGAGAGTGTTTTAAAAATGAAAATAAAAATTTGGAGGAAAAAATGAAAGTTTTAGTAATAAATTGCGGGAGTTCATCTGCAAAATTTGAACTTATTGATATGACTAATGAGCAGTCGATGGCTAAGGGAAATTGTGAAAGAATAGGGATTACTAATCCTATTTTCAGCTATAAAAATCTATTAACTGGAGAAAAAGTTGATAAAATGGAAGTTCCTATGGAAAATCACACAGTTGCGGTGGAACTTATATTAAAGACACTTCAGGATGAGAAAATAGGGGTAATTTCAAGTGTGGATGAAATTGATTCGATAGGACATAGAATTGTCCATGGTGGAGAATATTATGAAAAATCTGTAATTGTAGACGATGAAGTTATAAAAAATCTTGAAGAAATCGCACCACTTGCACCTTTACACAATCCAGCCCATATAATGGGGATAAAGGTTATCCAAAAATTGCTTCCTGGGAAGAAAAATGTAGTCGTATTTGACACAGCTTTCCATCAGACAATGCCGCCAAAAGCATATATGTATCCTTATCCTTATGAAGATTACACTGAATTAAAAGTTAGAAAATATGGATTTCACGGGACTTCTCACAGATACGTAAGTGAAGTGGCAAGAGAAATGTTAGGAAAAGAGGATTCCAAAATTATAGTTTGCCATCTTGGGAATGGAGCGAGCATTTCAGCAGTTCAAAATGGTAAAGTTGTAGATACATCAATGGGAATGACGCCTCTTGCGGGAGTTATGATGGGAACTAGAACTGGAGATGTAGATCCTGCTTCTGTTATTTATATTATGAGAAAAAGAGGACTATCTTTGGATGAAATGAATAATAGAATGAACAAGAAGTCTGGAATTTTGGGGATGATAGGAATAAGTTCAGATTTTCGTGATTTAGATACAGCCAAAAAAGCTGGGGATGAAAAAGCTGTTTTAGCTTATGAAATGTTCTGCTACAGAATACAGCTTTATATTGGAGCTTATGTTGCAGCAATGAATGGTGTTGATGCAATTGCCTTTACAGGTGGAATTGGTGAAAATTCAGTTGGAGCAAAACAGCATATCTGTGAAGGACTTTCATATTTTGGAATTGAACTGGATAAAGAAAAAAATGAACAAAGACTATCAGGAAATGTTGAATTATCAACAAAAAATTCAAAAGTTAAAATTTATAAGATTGAAACAGCAGAAGAACTTGTAATTGCAAGAGATACTTATAAATTAACAAAATAAAAATACAGATAGCCAGACTTTCGAGTTTGGCTTTACAATAACTTATAAATAGAAAGGAAAATAATGGCAACATTAAATATAATTTATTATACAGGTACTGGAAATACTGCGGATATGGCAAAATACATTGGAGAAGGGGCAGAAAATGCTGGAGCCGATGTAAAATTGATAAATGTGGAAGAAGCCAATGAAAATGCAATAAATGCTGATTTTGTAGCATTCGGATCGCCTGCTGGAGGAGCAGAGGAAGTTGCACCTGAAATGATAGAATTTATTGAAGGGATAAAGGACAAAATTTTTGGAAAAACAGTTGGACTTTTTGGCTCCTATGACTGGGGACAAGGTGGATGGATGGAGACTTGGCGTGAAGAAATGATAAATGAAGGGTTTTCTATTGTAAACGACGGACTTATCATTCATCTGGCTGTTGATGATGATGAAAAAATTGAGAAATGCAAGGAATACGGAAGAGCAATAGTTGGTTAGTATACATATTTCTTTATAAAATAAATTGATAAAATTAGGAAATATAAAGTTTGAATAAAAGTCATAACTTTTAAGGTTAGTTTTAAATGATTTACTGCAAAATTGCTCACTTAGATATGAATATGGAGGAAAAATTGGGAAATTTATTAGTACAGCTTGCTATAATGGTATTTGTTGGAATACTTATAGGATGGTTTACAAATTATCTGGCAATAAAGCTGCTATTCAGGCCTTATAAGGAAGTAAATTTGCTATTTTTTAAAATACAGGGACTAATCCCAAAGAATAGGGACAGAATATCAGAAAATATTGCTGAAACAATAGAAAAGGAACTTATCTCAGTAGAACACATTACTGCAAAGCTAAAAGACAGTGATGTAATTAACGATGAAGTTCTGGATAAGCTGCTTGACAAAATTATAGGTGAAAAGCTGAAAAAAAGTGTATTAGAAAAAAATCCGCTATTAAAGATGTTTTTAAACGATTCAGTAATTGAAAAGATAAAATCATATTTTAAAAAATCAATTTTGGAAAACAAAGAGGAAATAGTGGAGGAAATCATAAAAATTGCAGAAGACAAAATAGACTTTAAAGAAATTATGCTGGAAAAAATGAAAAATTTTTCGCTGGAGGAAATGGAAAAAATCATTTTGTCCGTATCTAAAAATGAATTAAAGCATATTGAGATTATTGGTGGAGTATTGGGAGGAGTAATTGCGTTATTCCAGTTTTTTATAATGTTATTATTAAAACAGATATAAAATTTTTAACGTAAGGGCATCAGTCGCCATGCCCTTACAACCTGGCTCGTCTAAGCATTTTTTGAAAATAAAAATTAAACTCGCTCCGCTCAAACAGTAATTTTTATTTCCAAAAAATCACGACACTTTATGTTTAATCATAACAATTATTTTGATAAAGATTCAATAGATAAATTTATTATTTTAATAATCATAAAAATTTTTGTTATAAGATTAAAATTCGAGAAGCAGAGAGAGTTCGTGGAACTTTTGTCATTAGTATTAGGTTATAACTAGTTAATCGTATTAAATTAATCATTATTGTGAAAAAAAGGATATATCCTTGTAATTTAGAAAAAGAAATAACATATAAAGTATAGAAAAAATATCTATTAACAAGAATTCTTTTTATAAAATTTAAATAAAAATAACTAAATTAGAGTATTTAAGAAATTAATTTATAAATAAAAAAAATTAAATAAAGAAATAAAGAAGAAATATTGAGGAGAAGGAATGAATGAGGAAAGAATATTGGAACCTAAGGAATTAGGAGAGGACAATATTCAAAGAAGTTTACGGCCAAAAACTTTTAAGGAATATATTGGCCAGCAAGATTTGAAAGAAAAAATGAATATATTTATAAAGGCTGCTAAAATGAGGAATGAATCGCTTGATCATATTTTGCTGTATGGGCCTCCGGGACTGGGGAAAACTACTCTTGCGGGAGTTATTGCCACAGAAATGGGAGTAAATTTGAAGATAACGACTGGCCCTGTACTTGAAAAAGCTGGGGATTTAGCGGCTATTTTGACGTCTTTGGAGGAAAATGATATTTTGTTTATTGATGAGATTCATAGATTAAATACATCGGTGGAGGAAATTTTGTATCCTGCGATGGAAGATGGGGAACTGGATATTCTTATCGGAAAAGGGCCGTCTGCAAGAAGTATTCGTGTAGAATTGCCACAATTTACATTAATTGGAGCAACTACGAGAGCAGGCCAGTTAAGTACACCGCTTAGAGACAGATTTGGAGTTACTCATAGGATGGAATATTACAAATTGGAAGAATTGAAGGAAATTATACGAAGAGGGGCAAATATTCTAAATGTTTCGTATGATGAGGACGGAATTACGGAAATTGCCAAAAGAAGTCGAGGAACACCCAGAATTGCAAATAGGCTTTTGAAAAGAGCGAGGGATTTTGCATTGGTGGAAGGTTCTGGCGTTTTGGAAAAGGAAAGTGTTGATGGTATTTTGAGGCTTCTGGGAGTGGATGATAATGGACTTGATGAACTTGACAGAAATATTTTGTTATCAATTATAAATGTTTACAATGGAGGGCCTGTTGGAATTGAAACATTGTCGCTTTTACTAGGAGAGGATAGACGAACAATTGAGGAAGTTTATGAACCATATCTAGTAAAAATTGGATTTATAAAAAGAACTCCACGTGGTAGAGTTGTAACGGAATTTGGATATAAGCATTTAGGAATTGAAAAAATATTTAGTGAAAAGGGATAACGATATACATATTATTTTAAAACAGAACTTAGAGAATATAGATATTTTATTCAAACACTAAATTTATGTAACTTTTATTTAGACAAAATTTACAGAAATTTTAGAATGTTTTAAAATTATAAAAATTTAAATGAAAAAAATGAGGTGAAAAGCTATTGTTGACTGTAATAGCGGAAAAAGAAAATATTGATGAAAATAATAAAAAAATTTTGATAAAAGATAAGTCAGACTGCAATCATATTCAAAATGTTTATCGTCTAAATATAGGCGATGAATTGCGGATAATTGACGGCAAATATGAATATTTTACGAAAATTATGGAAATCTCAAAAAAGGAAGTTGCTGTAAAAATATTGGAAAAAAAAGAAGACAGTTATTCCTTAAATGTAAATATTGATGTTGCAATAGGAATTTTAAAGAATGATAAAATGAATCTGGCAATACAGAAACTGACAGAAATTGGCGTAAATAGAATAATTCCTTTAAAAACCGAACGAGTTGTCGTAAAAATTAACGAAAAAAAAGAAAAATGGGACATAGTTGTAAGGGAATCCCTGAAACAATGCAGAGGAATAAAATTTACTGAAATTACGCCTGTAAAAAAATTGACAGAAATTAATTATCAAAAATATGATAAAATAATTTTTGCTTATGAAAATAGTGATGAGTCAAAATCTTTATCAGAAATAATAAAGAAAGAAGATAAAAATATTTTATACATAATTGGCCCGGAAGGTGGAATTACCCAAGAGGAAGTCAATTTTTTAAAAGAAAACAAAGCAATAGAAATCAGCCTAGGAAAACGTATTTTGAGGGCAGAAACTGCGGCAATTGTGGTGTGTGGCATTATTGCCAATTTTTATATATAATTTTTTATTTTACTAAAAATTGAGAAATAAATTGAAAATTAGTCAAATATATAATATAATATACCTTAGTAGTGGTATTATAATAATTTTTTTGTAAAATTTTGATAAATAAAAAAGTTTAAAATAAAAAATTGAAATAGAATTAATAAAAAATAATGTAAAAAAGAAAGGAAATTTTTAGAATGAGTGAAATAAATAATAATTATGAAAAAGAAGTTCAAGAGATAATTGATATTATGGAAGATAAGAAGGCACAGGATATAAAGGTGTATGATATGAGAGGAAAATCACCATTTTTTGATTATTCGATTTTGTGTACTGGGAGTTCTTCCAGAAATATTGAAGCGATAGCGACTGATATAAAGAAGAGCCTTGACAATGTGAAAAGTGTGGAGGGGCTTGATGAGGCAAACTGGGTTCTTATTGACGCAGGGGATTTAATTGTCAGCGTGTTTAGCAAGGACGCAAGGGAATATTACAGATTAGATGATTTTTATAATGGCGTGAATGAAGAAAATGATGGAGAATAGCCATTTTTTAAAATAATTTGTTTAATAAGATAATCAATGTATTGGAAATGAAGAGGGAATTTATGAGAGAATTAGATAAAGAAGAAAAAAATATACGGTTTATAGTTTTTCTTGTTCTTGTGGGAGCAGTTTTTTTACTATTGGTGGCAAGATTATTTACATTACAGGTATTAAATGCGTCTGAATATGCGGAACAGGCGTTACAAAATAGAATTAGAACTAATATAATAAAAGCTACACGTGGAGAAATCTACGATAGGGAAGGGAAATTACTTGCGAAAAATACAACAGGTTATCAAGTAATCCATTTACATACACATCCGTTGGATCCAAAAGACGTGGCTTTATTAAAAGAAGTAAAGAATATGACGGAAGAACAGATAGATGCAAGACTTTCACAAGAACGGAAAGCGGTTGCAAAGCGTATAAAGGAGACAATATTTGATATAAATAAAATAAGTCAAATTACAGGTTATCAAGTTGATTATTTGATTGACAGATTTTTTAAGCAACAAAGAATGGGAACGGATAAAAGAATTCTTGTTATTGAAGATTTGGAAAAACAAGTCGCATTAAAGGCAATCGAAAAAATTGATAATGACAGAATTGATATAGTTGAGTATAACAAGAGATACTATCCTGAAGATTCTCTGGCTTCCCACGTTATTGGATATGTAAAGCCAATCAGTGAAAAGGAATTTAAGGATTTGGAAAAGGAAGGTTACAGAAATAGTGATTTAATTGGGAAAAAAGGTGTGGAACGTTCTTATGATAAGGAAATGAAAGGGCAGGACGGAAGAGAAAATGTCGAAGTTGATGCCAAGGGAAATGTTATAAGACAAATGGAAACAACTGAAAGTGTCGCAGGGAAAAACGTCTATTTATCACTTGATATGGAATTGCAAAAATATATGACAGATGCTTTTATAGGTAAAAGTGGAGCTTTTATCGCAATGGAGGCAAAAACTGGGAAAATTATTACATTTGTCAGCAATCCTGAAATCAGCTTGAATTTATTAAGTTCAAGAATACCTGATAATCAGTGGAATGAATTGGTAAATTCAAAGGCAAAGCCGCTAGTAAATAAGGGAATTGCTGGACTTTACCCGCCAGGATCGACTTTTAAGGCAATAACTGGAATGGGTATCTTGGAATCGGGAATTTCACCATATGCGACAGTAAATTCAACGGGACAATATCGATACGGAAGGTTAATATTTAGAGATTCGCATAAACACGGAAGTGGAATAACTAACTTTGCAAAATCTATTGAGCAATCTGTAAATACATATTATTATGTTTTTTCTCAGAAGGCTGGAGTTCAAAATATAGTAAAATATGCAAAAGAATTTGGAATTGGATCCAAAACGGGAATTGATATTCCGGGAGAGCTGGCGGGAGCATTGCCAAGTCCTGAATGGAAGAAAAAAAGATTTAAGAAAAAACAGGATCAGCGATGGCTACCGGGAGATTTGATAAATATGTCAATAGGGCAAGGTTATGTATTGGCAACTCCTATTCAAATTGCTTCTGCTTATCAGGCCATTGCAAATAATGGAGTTCAGTTAAAACCTACAGTTGTTGACAGATTTGTAACTTATTCAGGAAAAGTTGAAAATAATACTCCAAAGGTTGTAAGAAAATTAAATGTCAGCCCAAAAAATCTGAAATTGTTACAAAATGCTTTAAAATTGCCTGTAAGTGGTTATGGAGGGACTGCAAAACTGTTAAGGATTGGAGGCTATCCAGTTTCTGCAAAGACAGGGACTGCACAAAATTCAGGCTTTGGAGATAATCACTCGTGGATTGCAGGATATTTTCCATCAGACAACCCTCAAATTGTATTTGTATCCATTGTAGAAGGTGGAGGATACGGGGGAGTAGCTTCTGGAAATGTGGCACTTAAATTTATACTGAAATATAGAGATAAATACGTTATTAAAAAGGTACAGCAGGAAATATTGAAAAAGAAGGAAGAAGAAAATAAAAAACAACAGGAAGCAAATAATAATAAAAAAGTAGCAAATAGATAAAATATAAAAATTAAAGAAATATAAAAAAATCAAAAAGAAAGAAGGAGGTGTTTACTAAATGTCAGAAAAAGAAAAAGCTGAGTTCGGAAATCAAACTTTTAAGAGAAATTTTTCAAAAAAGGAAGATGTTAATAAAATAAAATCAGGAATGAAAAGATTTAGAAGGAAAAGTACGAACCGAAGACATTTAGATGAAAAAAACGAAACACGTTATATTCCAAGAGTAAACGACAGGAATAGACACATAGACAGAAAAGTTGAGGGAAAAGAAAAAGAAGAGAAAATGTATGTAATCCCACTTGGAGGAATTGAGGAAGTTGGAAAAAATATGACAGCTTTTCAATATAAGGATGAAATTATTGTGGTGGACGCAGGGCTTACTTTCCCTGAAGATGAGCATTTGGGAATAGATGTTATCATTCCGGATTTTTCATATCTGGAGTCAAATAGACACAAAATAAAAGGCTTACTTTTGACACACGGGCATGAAGATCACATAGGGGCAATCCCTTATTTCTATCAAAAATTAGGGACAGAAAACATTCCTATGTATGGTGGAAGACTGACACTTGCACTTGCAAAGGCAAAATTTGAGAAAAAAGATGCAAAACTTCCAAAAGAAAAGGTAATTAGCGGCAGAACGATTTTAAAAGTATCAAAATACTTTACAGTGGAATTTATAAGCGTAACGCACAGTATCGCAGACTGTTATGCAATTTGTATAAAAACTCCTGCGGCAACAATTTTACACTCTGGAGATTTTAAAGTTGACTTGACACCAGTTGATGGGGAAGGATTTGACTTTGGAAGATTGGCTCAATTAGGGGAAGAAGGTGTGGACTTACTGCTTTCAGACAGTACAAATGCACAGATTCCTGGATTTACGCCATCGGAAAGAACAGTTGGAGAAAGTTTGAAGGACGAATTTGCAAAAGCTGATGGGAGAATTATTTTGGCTGCATTTGCCTCACATGTACATAGATTGCAGCAAATTGTAAATATTGCGGCAAAACACGGAAGAAAAATCGCAATTGATGGAAGAAGCATGGTAAAAATCTTTGAAATCTGTTCAAACCTTGGATATTTAAAAATACCAAAAGATATAATGATAGACATTGATAAAGTTGAAACGTATCCAGCTGATAAAGTGCTTATTTTATGTACTGGAACACAAGGGGAACCACTTGCGGCACTTTCAAGAATTGCAAATGGAACGCATAAATATATTTCGCTAAGGGAAGGGGACACAGTTGTAATTTCGGCAACACCTATTCCAGGAAATGAAAAGGCTGCCACTAAAAACATAAATCAGCTTATGAAACGTGATGCAAGCGTTGTATTTGAAAAAGGAATCGGGATACACGTATCAGGGCATGGTTGTCAGGAAGAGCAGAAATTAATGTTAAATCTTGTAAAACCTAAGTTCTTTTTGCCTGTGCATGGTGAATATGCGATGATAAAAAAACATAAGGAACTGGCAATGGCTGTCGGAGTGCCTGAAAAAAATGTTATTTTATCAGAAAATGGAGCAAAACTGGAATTATCCCAAAGCCAATTCAGGCACGTGGGAAAAGTACCTAGTGGTGCGACATTCATTGATGGATTTGGAATTGGGGATATTGGGAATGCCGTGTTGAAAGATAGACAGAATCTGGCGGATGATGGAATAGTCATTATTTCGATTTCTCAATATAGAAATGGGAAGTTTAATAAACAGGTGGAACTTGTAACACGTGGATTTGTATATAATAAAGATGCGGAAAACCTGTTATCTGAAACAAAAGAGTTAGTCAGGCTGGAACTTAGCAGTATGGAAAATGAAGGAATAAAGGAAATAGGTAAAATTAAACAGAGAATAAGGGCAAAAGTAGGAGAGTTCCTAAATAAAGAAACAGACAGGGAGCCTATAATTTTACCGATTATAATGGAGGTTTAGAAAATGATACAGCTTTCAAGTAAGGAGAGAGCTTTTTTAAAGAAATTGGCACACAATCTGGATCCAATTGTGAGAATCGGAAAGGATGGAATTGATGAGAATGTACTAAAATCAATTGCCGAAGTTGTGAAAAAAAGAGAACTGATAAAAGTAAAAATTCTGCAAAATTCATCAGTTGAATTTGATAGGGAAATGGCAACAGAAGTTGCCCAAAAAACAAAATCAGTATTTGTGGATAAAATAGGAAATGTATTAATATTTTTCAAGCCCAAGACTACAAAGGATGCAAAAATTACGCCTGAATTTAATGAATTTAGAAAAAGTAAAAAAAATAATAGATAAAATTTTATGGAAAATGGAGAGGAAAAAATAAATGAGTGGAGGAATACTGTTTGGAAACAGGCTTCTTGATGTTGCGGCTATTTCATGCTTTTCAGCACAGTTTTACAAAGTTTTTTTTCCTGTATTCAAGGGACAGAAGCCTCAGTGGGCAAGACTTGTCCAGACTGGTGGAATGCCAAGTTCCCACGCTTCAACAGTTGTTTCCCTTGTAACAGGTGTATTTTTACTAAAAGGATTTAGTTCAATCGAATTTGCAATTTCGATGGTATTTGCAGGAATTGTCCTGTATGATGCGACAGGAGTAAGACAGCAGGCTGGAAAACACGCCAAAGCCTTAAACACACTGGTGGACGCCATTGAACATCATGATGGCATAGAAATAATCAATGAAAAATTTAAGGAGCTTCTTGGACATACACCGGTGGAAGTGTTTTGGGGAAGTGTTCTTGGAGTTGTTATAGGACTTTTATTCAAAGGATATATATTAGGTTAGAAAATATTTTTGGAATTAATCGCAGTTTATTTGACTGTGATTTTTTCTTTTTACTTTATCATTTTTGCTTAAAAATTTGAAAAATGGCTTAAAATATGGTAAAATAAATAAGTTTATGAGTAATTTTTTGTAAATATGATTTTAGTAATAAAAAATAAATAGAAAAATAAGGGATATGATTTATTATAAGTTATCTTTTATTTATTACAAACTGGAAAGAGAAAGCAATGAAAAAAAGATTGGATTTAATCCTAGTGGAGCGGGAGTTTTTTGAAACGAGGGAAAAAGCCAAGCGGGAAATAATGGTTGGAAACGTTATTGTAAATGAACAGGTTGTAACAAAGGCTGGAACAATGTTTAAGGACAATGATGAGCTAAACATCCGTATTAAAGAAAAATTAAAATATGTCAGTCGTGGTGGATTGAAACTGGAAAAAGCCATAAAGACTTGGGATTTGGATTTTAGTGATAAATTAGTGCTTGATATTGGGGCATCTACAGGCGGATTTACAGACTGTGCATTGCAGAATGGGGCAAGGCGTGTGTATAGCGTTGATGTTGGAAAAAATCAGCTTGACTGGAAATTGAGGAATAACGAAAAAGTTGTTTCGCTGGAGGAAATGCACATAAAGGATTTGAAGGAAGAGGATATTGGAAATGAAAAGGCTGATATCATCGTAATTGATGTTTCTTTTATTTCCTTGACAAAGGTTATTCCATATTTTGAAAAATTTCTTAAAAAAAATGGAAAAATTGTAATGCTGGTTAAGCCACAATTTGAAGTTGGAAGGGAAAAAATTGGAAGAAATGGTGTTGTAGAAAATGAAGAATATCATGATGAAGCCATAAAAAAAATAATTTCCTTTTCAAAGGAATGCGGATACGAACTGGCTGGTGTAGGAGATTCGCCAATAAAAGGAGCGAAGGGAAACAAAGAATTTTTAATGTTATTAAAATTTTCATAGAATTAAAGTAATATTTAAAAGAGTTTATTTAAATGCAATAGTTAATTGTAAAATTTTGCAGTTGATTATTATAGTATATTTTAGGAGGAAAAATGAAAAAAAACAAAATAGTACAAGCAGTATTGGGATTAGTATTGGTAAGTATGCCTTTGTTTGCGGCAACTACTATAATAAAAACATCAAGAAATGACAAAAATACAAGTGCCGGATATTCAAAAGATACGACGGAACTGAACAGGATTGTGGATGTAATAAATATTATTGAAAATAATTATGTTGGAAAGGAAGCTACTCCAAGCAAAAAGGAACTTTATGAAGGGGCAGTTGCAGGAGTTGTAAACAGACTTAAGGATCCTTATTCAGAATATTTGTCTAAAGCAGATCTGGCAGACTTTTCTGAAGATATGGAAGGTGAATATGTTGGTGTTGGAATGAGCATTAGCAAGAAAAAAGGGGAAGCTCTTGAAGTTATTTCACCATTTATCGGAAGTCCGGCTGAAAAAGTAGGAATTAAAATAAAAGATAAAGTTATAAAAGTTGATGGGAAAGATATTTTACCACTTACAGCAAATGAAACTGTAAAACTTTTGAAAGGTAAGGAAGGCACAAAAGTTGATTTAGAAGTAGTTAGGGAAGGTAAAAAGGAACCAATGAAGTTCACATTGACAAGAGCAAAAATCAAACTGGAAATGGTTGAAAGCAAAATGCTTGAAAATAACATCGGTTATGTGAGTTTATTAAGATTTGGAAATCACGTTGGAGCCGAAGTTGAAAAAGCTATTAAAGATTTGCAAGCTAAAGGAATGAAGGGATTAATCCTGGATTTACGTTCTAATCCAGGAGGATCACTGCAGGAAGCACAGGATATTTCTTCACTTTTTGTAAAAGAAGACTTAATCGTTTACTTGAAATATAAAAATGGACAACAAAGAAATTATAACAGAACTTCAAAAAATCTAGGTAATTTCCCATTAATCGTATTGACAAATAAAGCAAGCGCAAGTGCTTCGGAAATTGTAACAGGTGCAATTAAAGACTACAAACGTGGTACAATTATTGGAGAAAAGACATTTGGAAAAGGAATTGTGCAGCAAGTTATACCTTTGAGAACAGAAGATGCCATAAAACTTACTATTGCCCAATACTTTACGCCAAAAGGACATTACATTCATGAAAAAGGAATTGAGCCGGATATAGAAGTGAAAATGGAAGAGCTTCTTGCACTAAAAGGATACGCAAATGACAGTGAGCAAGCTAGAAAAAACAGAGAAAAAGAAATTGAGGAAATTATTATAAAAGATAAAGGTAAGGAAGAAGCCACTAAAATTATTTCTGCGGGAGATGTTCAGTTAAAAAGAGCAGTCGAAGAAATGAATAAAAAAATAATCGGAACAGGAAAAAGAAAATAGTAATAGAAATTAGAAAAATTAAGAAAAGAAATTAAAAATTAGGAGAAATATATGTTTTATGTTGTTGGTACACCAATTGGAAATTTAGAGGACATAACTTTTAGAGCGATAAAAGTTTTGAAGGAAGTTGAATATATCTTTGCAGAAGATACAAGAATTACAAAAAAACTTCTTTCCCATTATGAAATCCAGAAAACAGTGTACCAATACCATGAGCATAATAAACTTCATCAGATCACAAACATTATCAATCTTCTAAAAGATGAAAAAACAATTGCACTTGTAACAGACGCTGGAACACCGTGTATTTCAGATCCTGGCTTTGAGCTGGTAAATGAGATTTTGAAGGCTGGGATAAAAGTTGTTGGAATACCAGGAGCCTCGTCGATTGTAACAGGTGCAAGCATTTCAGGACTGGATATGCGAAGAATGGCATATGAAGGCTTTTTACCAAAGAAAAAAGGTAGACAGACACTTTTCAACAAATTAAAGGAAGAAGAGCGGACTATTGTAATTTTGGAGTCTCCAAACAGAATTTTGAAAACTCTAAAGGATGTGAAGGAGTATTTGGGAGAACGTTACATTGTAATCACAAGGGAACTTACCAAAATTTACGAAGAAATAATCCGTGGAAATGTTTCTGAAATTATAAAAAAGTTGGAAGAAAAGCCAATTAAGGGAGAAATTGTTTTATTTATAAGGGCTATAAATGATGATGGTATTTATTTAAAAAATCAATAAGAATATATTTTTTTAATGAATTGTCGTTAATAAATATTTTTTTTGTAATTTATATGTTTTTTCCTTTTTATAAAGCAAAGGGGAACAGTCGCCATCCCCTTTGCAAACCTGGCTTGTCTAAGCATTTTTTTGAAACAAAAACTAAACTCGCTTTTTAATAGAGGTTATTACTTTAACTTCAATATTTTGAAAAAGCTCAGATAGTAGTTTTTATTTCAAAAAAATCACGACATTTTTAATTTAATTATAAAAAATAATTTAATTAAATGAATTCTCAAGCAAAATTTCGTTAATAAAAAAAGAATTGTTTGAGATTTTTGAATACAATTTGAATTGTAATTATTTAAAGAAATGAGAGAATTGTTATTAAAAATCGAGTTTTCTTTTTCTGTTATAAGAAAGTTTTGCGTAAAGCCAGAGTAGTTTGTAGAACTTTCGCCACAACTATTAAGTGATAACCAACCAGTTAAAGATGTTAAAATAAGTGTTATTACGAAATAAGAGGTATGGTGTCTGATACCTCTGCGTTAAAAAAACTAATATAAATAAAATAAGAAAATAATTATTAATAAAAATAAATTGAAATAAAAATAAAAAAATAAACTGAAAAATAGATAGAAAAGGTTGATAATATTGAGTTTTTATCTTTAATTTTAAAATTAACCTTAATTTTAGGATTAAAAATAAAAATTTAGATAATATTTTTTATAAAAAATAGATAGAAAATGGAGAAAATGAAAGAATGAATATAAACTGGTATCCGGGGCATATGAAGAAAACGAAGGATTTGATTGTGGAAAATCTTAAGATAATTGATATTGTGATTGAGATTTTGGATGCAAGGATTCCGATTTCTAGTAAAAATCCAGATATTTCAAAGTTGGCAAATAATAAAAAGAAGATTATTGTGCTGAATAAGGTGGATTTAATTAATAGCAAGGAATGGAAGATTTGGGAGGATTATTTTTTGGAAAATAATTTTTCTGATTATTTTGTGGCTTTGAGCGTGGAAAAAGGGACAAATTTTAATGAGTTACGGAAAATTACGGATAAAATTTATGCCGAAAAATTGGAAAAGATGAAGAAAAAAGGGCTTCGTAAAACTGAAGTAAGGGCGATGATTGTTGGGATTCCTAATGTTGGGAAGTCTAAATTTATTAATAAATTTGTAAATAAAAATAAGGCAAGAGTGGGGAATACTCCAGGATTTACACGTGGAAAGCAGTGGATAAAAATTGATGAAAAATTGGAACTGCTAGATACACCGGGGGTTTTATGGCCAAAATTTGAAGATGATGAAGTGGCTTACAATCTGGCAATTACTGGTTCGATAAAGGATAATGTGTTGCCACTTGAGCAAGTTGCAATGAAATTTTTGGATAAATTAAAGGATTTGGGAAAAATTCAGAATTTGGTGAAAGTATATAATTTGGAAGAATATACAGCTGATGAGGAAATTCTGGGATTGGAAAATTATAAGATACTGGAAATTCTGGAAAAAAGACTGGGAGTTTCTAAAAATGATGAACATAATTATGAAATTATTTCAAGAAGAATATTGAAAGATTACAGAATGGGAAAAATAGGAAGATTCTTTTTGGAAATTCCTAAAAATTAGCATAATTGAGAGATTTTTTTATTTAAATTTTATAAAATAAATACAGTAAACCTACTTTAAAATTGGAGTTATATTGTGTTTTTATTTCAATGTTTTTCAAAATTTTTTGCTCTAAAATTGAAATAGAATTACTGTATTTAAAAAAAATGATACAGGTAAAATATAATAAGATAATTATTTATGTGAAAATTTATAATAACCTAAAAAAATTTTCAAAAGGGGAAAAATAGAATTGGAAGAGATTTTATTATAGAAGGAGAAGTGTAAAAATGAGAATTGGGATATTTACAGATACGTATAGGCCTCAAGTAAACGGAGTTGTGAGTTCAATTATGACACTTGAGAAGGAGCTTAGAAAGCTAGGGCATAAGGTGTATATTATTACTACGACTGATCCTGATGCGCCACAAGTCGAGCCTAATGTCTTGCGAATACCAAGTATGGAATTTAAACCGTTGCCACAGTATCGGCTAGGAATGATTTATTCTTCAAAAATAATAAAAAAAATAAAGAGATTGGAGCTAGATATTATTCATTCCCAGACAGAATGGGGAGTGGGGACATTTTCGAGATTTGCTGCGGTTAATTTGGAAATACCGCTTGTTCATACGTATCATACTTTGTATGAATATTATACACATTATATTTTTGGTTCGAGATTTGTTTCAGCTGGGAAAAAGATTGCAGCTGCAATTAGTAAGTTTTATTGTGAAAAATGCAACGCTCTAATTGTGCCTACACGAAAAGTTGAGGATATTTTGTATTCTTACGGTGTTGATCAGACAATGAATATTATTCCAACTGGACTGGAACTGGATAAATTTTATCGTGGGAATTATTCAGACGAAGATTTGGAATTTATGAGAGAAAGTTTTGGGATAGAGAAGAGTGATTTTCTTTGTGTGTATATCGGACGGATTGCCGAAGAGAAAAGTATTGATTTATTAATTGATATGTTTTCCAAAATTAAGGATGAAAACTTTAAGTTTATGATTGTCGGGCGTGGAAGAATTTTGGATGATTTAAAGAATCAGGCTGAAAAACTTGATATTTCAGACAGGGTTATTTTTACAGGGGAAGTGCCACATGATAAGGTGGCAGCTTATTATCAGATGGGGGATGTATTTTTGAATGCGAGTATATCGGAAACACAGGGGCTTACATTTGTAGAGGCAATGGCTGCAAAAACGCCTGTTGTGGCAAGATACGACTTGAATTTGGAAGACTTGCTTGTAAAAAATGAAGCAGGGCTTGTTTACAGAACAGAAGAGGAATTTATTAATTCTATAATGCTTTTAAAGGAAGATAAGGAATTTCGGGAGAAAATTATCGAAAATGCTTTTGTCGCTTCACAGGATTACACAGCACAAAAATTTGGGGAAAGAGTGGAAGCGGTTTATAAAAAAACAATAGAGGAGTATGATAGTCGTGAAAGTTTTACTATATTCAGAGGGGAAAAGTTCCTTCAGCAAATCCGGCGTTGGACAAGCCTTAAATCATCAGGTAGAAGCCCTTGGAGCAAATAATGTTGAAATTACACAGGATCCGGAAGATGATTACGATTTAGCACATATAAATACAGTTGCATTAAAGTCGTACGAAGTATTAAAACAGGCCAAGAAAAAAGGCAAGCCTGTGATTTATCATACACATACGACATATGAGGATTTTCGTGGGAGCATAAAGGGAAGTTACGTTTTGTCACCAATTATAAAATTCTGGACAAAAAAATTATATAATGAAGCAGATTATTTGATTTCCCCATCAGAATACACTAAAAACCTTATAAAATCAAAATATTTGGAAAAGGAAAAAGAAATTAGGGTAATTTCAAATGGCGTAAATATAAATAAATTTAATAAAAATGAGGCTTTAAAAGAAAAATTTTTAAATGAGTATAAATCGGTTTATGACATAAATAAACCATTAATTATAACGGCTGGATTGCCTTTTGAGAGAAAAGGGATAAAAGATTTTGTAAAAGTGGCACAGGAATGTAGCGATTACCAATTCCTTTGGTTCGGCTCGTCAAGTGTAAAATCAATGCTGCCTGACAAAATACAGAAAATCATCGAAAATCCTCCCAGAAACTTGATTTTTCCAGGATACGTTGATAAAGATATTTTAATCGGAGCATTTAGTGCCGCTAAAGCCTTTTTATTCATGACGTATGAGGAAAATGAAGGAATCGTGGTGCTGGAAGCACTTTCAGCAAAATTACCGCTTGTAGTGAGGGATATTCCTGTGTATGAAGACTGGCTGGAAGATGGGAAAACATGCTTTAAAGCTAGGAATAATGAGGAATTTTGTGAAAAAATAAGAAGCATTGTGGAAAACAATGTGGAAAACTTGGATAAATTAACGGAACAGGCTTATAATATCGCAAAAGAACGAGATTTGTTCAATGTAGGAAAAAAATACAAAGAATATTATGAGTATATATTAAATCAAAAAAAATAAAAATCTTTTTATATAAAAAAACCTAAAACAAATAATTTCAATAAATTAAAAAGAGAAAACCAGGGACAATAAATAAAAAATGGTTTTCTCTCCAATTTTAAACATTTCAACTTATTAAATACAATAAAACTACTTTAAAACTGACTTAAAAATAATGAATGATTGTATTTTCAGAATACTAAGTTCATTTAATTTTTATTATTTATTTTTTCTGACATTGCTTAGTATGCTTTCAAGCACGGGAGTCATATTGTTTAAATGTTTAGTTTTTATTATAAAATTCCAGAAAGGTTCAAATTTTTTCCAGCCAGCTGTATAAAAAAAGTGTTTTAGCTTATGCTTATCTATTTCGTGATATCCACTTGCCCTGAATATATTTTTCCATTTGTAGAATTCCTTGTATGCCCAGTTATAGCCTTGTTCGATTTCGTCAGCAGTCATATTTCGGGTTTTATAGACAACATGTCTTGTATCGTATAAATCCCAATTTCTTGTTATTATTCGGCCTTCATCTTCCATCCGCTTGAACAGCCTTGTTCCTGGATAAGGAGTTAGAATGTGGTAAGTAGAAGTTGTTATGGCGTTTTTTACTCCCCATTCAACAGTTCTTTTAAAGACGTCCTTGTCATCGTAATCCAATCCAAATACAAAGCTCCCGTTTATCATAATTCCCAACGAATGAAGCCTGTTTACTGCTTTTTCATAGTTTCTTTTTAAATTTTGATTTTTATTGCTGGATTTTAGATTTTCTGGAGAAAAAGTTTCAAATCCTACAAAAAGACTTCTTAATCCTGCTTGAGCAGCCTTTTCTATTAAATCTCCCGTAAGTATTGAGTCAACTGTTGCCGCACCTTGAAACAACCTGTTCATTCCTTTCATTCCTTCAAAAAGTTCCGCAGCAAATTTAGGATTTCCTAATAAATGGTCATCTAAAAAGTATAAATGTCTTCCTGGCAGCCTGTCAATTTCTTTTAGCGCATCATCGACAAGCTGAGTATAAAATGATTTTCCATTCTGGTAAAAAGCGTCTTTGTAGCAAAAATCACAATGATGAGGACAACCTCTCGTTACCACGATAGAATTTGGTACAAGATATTTATTTCTTTTAATTAAATCTCTTCGTGCAGGCGGTGCTCCAATTAAAGTTCTGTGTGTAGAAATATACATTTTTTGTGGATTTTTATTTTTAAAGTCCTGTAAAAATTTAGGAAAGATGTCTTCTCCTGGGCCAATCATTATAGTATCGGCATGTTCCATCGCCTCTTCCGGCAATGAAGTTACATGAAGCCCTCCTAATACTACATAACTGCCTTTTTTCCTATAGTAATCGGCTAATTTATAAGCTCTGTAAGCATTTGTAATATACACTTGAATAATAACCAAGTCAGGATTATCTTCTAAATTTAATTTTTCTACATGCTGATCCTGCAAATCTATTTCGTCATCTTCTGAAAAATACCCTGCAAGTGTTGCCAGTCCCAGTGGAGGAAATAATGAATATTTGACAGGACGCCAAAATGGGCTTTCAGCTTCTGTAAGAGCAGGCAGTATCATTTTTATTTTCATATAGTAACACCTCGTTTTTATTATTTATGTATATTCAAACCTCTTCAAAATAAAATTAACTTAAATTAGAAAAAATTAGGATTTGAGCAAAGAGCCATAATTTTTAAATTTGTGTTTAAAGTGGTTTTGCTATAATTATAACAAGAAAAAAAGTCAATTTCAATAAAGAAATTAGTGTTATATTTGATTATACAATGTACTGATATTATTTTTTTTATTGAAAAATCCTAAAAAATTTAGTAGAATATATTTACTTAAGAAAGATATATTTTAGTTAAAATATAATGTTTTTTATTTTTTTATAATTTTTTTAAATGTTTGAGTATGAAATTATAAAAAAGAGATTTGCAGAATTAAGGGAGAACAAAAATTATGAAAAAATTACACATTTTAAGTACAATGATGTTGTCGGCAGCTACTGCAATGGCTCAGGAAATTAAAATAAATGGGGGATGGGATTTTGACAGGGCATATAAAAATGATTTGACTAAACATCAGAAGGGGACTTCAAATACCAACTATGATTATAAATTCAAAAATGGCCCCGTTGCAGGAATCGAGTGGTTATTTGACAATCAGGGAAGACTTGAACTAGGAATTGGTACGGAACATAAATTTTCTGTAAAATCTTCGGCCTTAAAAGATAAAAAGGAAATTAAAATGTATGAAATAACTCCAATGTACCTGACAGGTAAATATAATTTGGTAACTTCTAAATCGGGAAATGATCTGGTTTATCTTATTGGAAGAGCAGGATATGCCCATGCTAAAGCTGGAAGAGATAATAAGAAAGATTTAAATGATAAAAATTTTCGTGGAGGACTTTATTATGCGGGAGGTTTAGGTACTCAAGTCGGGCCAGTTTCCATAGAAGCCTTATATGAAAGATCAAATTTACAATATGATAAAGTAAATTTAGGTAACATAAACAGAAATAATATAAGTACCATAAATAATTTTAAAAAGACTAAAGACAACATAAATACAATTGGTATAAGGATAGGGTACAGTATTGAAAATACGAAAAATTTATCAAAGAAAAAAAATGAAGTTGTACCTTTCGATCCTTTTAGAACGGATATTTTTGCTAAAACGGGAGATATGCAGTACACTACCGATAAAATTCAGAAAAGAAAATGGAATGGTGGAGAACTCAGGCTAAATGCAGGATATAATTTCAAAAATAGATATAATGTCCAGCCAGAACAGTTTTTGGGGACAGGAATGAAAAATAATAAATGGCAGTCTGCAAAGTCAGATTTTGATATAAAAAAAATGCCTGTTATTGGATTGGAATATTTATTTGATAATCAGGGAGCTGTTGAACTGGGAATAGGTGTAGAGCAAAAATTTCTTGATATTACAGCTTTTTTTAATGATAGAGAACAGAAACACGTTTTAAGGACTTATCCTGCTTACGCTACAACGAAGATTAACTTGGTAAATAACAAAGGTAATAATCTTGTTTATGCCGTTGGACGAATAGGATATGTGCATGGTGAAATAAAGGAGGAGAATTTTAACAGGAAAGATCTTCGTGGAGGACTTTACTATGCTGGAGGATTAGGTACGGAATTAGGGCCAGTTTCTATAGAAGCTCTTTATGAAAGGGCAAATTTTAAATATCAGCCGAAAGATATAGTCAATCCTGTCAAAACTAAAGGTAAAATCGATACATTCGGTATAAGAGTGGGATACAGAATAGGAAGCATTAAAAATAAGCCAAAAATAAAAGAAGTTAGAACAGCAGCCTATGGTTACAATGATATACCAGAAGAAGACAGGATAGACATAGCTGGCAATCTAAACAAAACAAATAAAAAAATTTCAACTTTAAAAAAGAACACTGCAAAAAATAAAAAATATATTGAAGATGAAATAAGAGAAGCAAGGGCGGCAGCTTATACCTATTATGATATACCGGAAGAAGACAGAATAGATATAGCTGCTAATCTAAAAGAAAACAGCAACAAGGTTTCGACTTTAAGAACCAATGCTGTAAAAAATAATAGATATTCTGAAGATGAAATAAAAAAAGATAACAACAAAACTATATCTGAAAAGGATGCTATAGATATAATCAATAATTTAAATTTCGATAGATTATAAAATTATGTTTATTAATTTTATAAAGTATTTTAGATATATAAGGAGAAAAAATTAAGTATATGTTGAAAAAGTGCTGAAAAATTCAGATTTTTTTGGCTTTTATAAATGACAATTTTAGAAAGGAGATACAGAATGAAAAGATTTATAGTTGAGGTTTTGCTCTTCATTTTTACAAGTTTTTCAATAATGGCTGAAAATGCAGGAAATGTGACGTCTTCAGCAAGTGAAATAAAAAATAACAGCGAAATATTATTAAAATGTTCAAATATGGCAGGAGAAACTGCACAGGGAATGGGAACAGCTGTAAATAATGGCAATAATATATTTTTAAAATGTCTAAATTCTGAAAACAGCAGTGAGAATTTGATTGGAACAAATAAAGTTAATTCCAAAGATATACTGCTGGAATGCTTAAATACAAGTGAAAATGCAGCAGGTGAAGCAGAAAAAAATGGAAATTCTGATGAAAAAATACTGAAATGTTCAAATATAGTTAGAATAATTAATGCAAATGAATTATTTCAAACGGATAAAACTGGAAGCATTAAGGGAATACAGCTGAAATGTTCAAATACAGTAAAAAATGTAAATAAAACTGAAATACCGTTATCAGACAGTGGCGGTTCAAATGATATAATATTAAAATGTTCCAGTGTATCTGAAAATCTGCTAAAAAATGAAACAGCGATAAATAGCGGCGGAACAGCTAATTCAAATGAAATAACTTTAAAATGTTCAAATATAGTTAGAGTTGTTGACGGGAATAAAGTTTTTCCAGATAATCCAGAAAATAGTGATGCGGTAATATTGAACTGTTCAGATACAGCGGAAAAAGCCGGTAATATTATTGGAAATATAGGACAGCCAAAAGGAAATATAGGATCTTTAGGAGGCAATATAGGAGGGAAAGTTCCTGTTGGGCCTATTATCGGCGGAGTGGCAGGAGCTTCTGCTGTCGGAGCAATTGCTGGTGGAATTGGACATCATAGAGGCGGTGGAAAAGGTGGAACTTCTGGACCTCAAAATGGTAGAAATGGTGGTGGCAAAGATGATAGTTCCAATCCTAAAAAACAGAAGAAAGACGATTCAAAAATTCATAATGTGAGAGGAATTGGAATACAGCCTGTCAATCCTTTTTGGAGAAGTAATCTTCAAGAAGCGGAAGACTCTTATTCAAAAATAGCAAGAGTAGGATTTCAGTGGGTAAGAATTACAGCTTCATGGCATAGAATCCAATCTAAAAAAAATGGAGGATATGATTGGCAGGACATTGATGATGCCGTTGCTCTTGCAAGAAAATATAACTTAAAAGTTTTAATGCAGATAAGCGGTGCTCCTGAATGGGCGACAGGGGCAGACAAACTTTCGACTGCTGAAAAAAATGCGTTAAATGCAAGAAAAATTTGGGTAGCTTCATTTGCTCCGCTTCCACAATATGATAATGGTTTTTCAAATTTTGTAAGTGCATTGGTAAAAAGATACGCTCCAAAGGGAGTAATAGACTATGAATTTTGGAATGAACCAGGAAATCCTGAGTTTTGGCATGATACTATTCAAAATCCTAAACCGAATCCTGAACATTATACTGATTTGCTGAAAATAGCGTATACAGCAGCACATAATGCTCATATTGATGTGAATATTATGGCTGGTGGGATGACGGTAGGTGCTACCAACAATTCAACAGGGTATATCGGGCCTATGGAATTTCTGGAAAGAATGTACAGAGCCGGGGCAAAAGGATATTTTGATGGATTATCGCACCATCCTTATGGAATTTATGCCAGAGCTTTTGGGGATAATGGCTGGGCAAATATGATAGGTGATGTTGTAAAACCTGGAGGAGGAGAGAAAACATTATACCAGATAATGTCAGAACACGGTGATGGTAATAAAAAAATATGGCCATCAGAAGTAGGACTGGATGCTTCTTATCCCGGTGTTGAAGAAACAAAACAGGCTAATATAATAAGTCAAATTTTAGGATGGTATCAAAGATCAAATATATTCGGCCCTCTTATTTTATATCAGGCAAAAGACAGAAAGCCTTATATTACTTCAGGAGTATTGGATAGGGATAGTAACGGCGATGGATGGCTTGATGTAAATATTGATACAAATGGAGATGGTGTTCCTGATGCAAACATTGATGCTGATCATAACGGACGTCCTGATGTACTGGATGCGGCAGATCCTGAAAATTATTTTGGAATTTGGAAGTCAGATGGTACTGAAAAAAAGGCAGTAGATGTAATTCGAAGATTTATTAATAATAATCCAGCACCTTCGCCATCTCCAGCTCCACTTGCAAATGGATGTGACAGTGCCACAGATGCTTCGGGCCAATGGAAGAGTGTGAAGTGTTGGGAATTTAAGGACAGAAGTCTTCCTGCAAATTGGCAAAGTAAAAGAATTATTAATCATCTGGGAAGTCATTTGACTTATCTGCCAAACAACATCAGTCTGGATGGTGAACGTGCCAAAATTACTACACGACGTCATTGTGTTAACAGAAAAGGAGATCCTCTAACTGATGCAAATGCAACTACGGGTGTATGTCCTGCAGGTAAGGTTACCCAATATTCAAGTGGTAGGCTGGAATCTGACAAACTTGTGGATGCTTCAAAGCCATTCCGTGCGGAAATACGTGCTAAAATGAACTGGAATCATTTGCGAGGAATGCGTACAGCTCTGTGGATGCAGAAACAGCAAAATGATATAGACACACCTATCTGTAAAGTTCCCGGCGGTAATGCACCTTATGGATCACTATTGATTTTGGAATGGTTTGCAGATACTCCGAGTTATGCGTGGCCTGCATCCAATATCAGTTGTTATTACAGCCAAGTCAATCACGAATGGACTCCTCGTGGCTTTACACACCGTTTGGAAAACCGTGTTGGCGGACAATCTAAATCGCTTACAGACGAATGGCATGTCTGGGCAATTGAGTTTGATGGAACGAAAGTAAGTTATTATATGGACGGAAGATTGATTCCTGTGGTTCATTATCGTATTAAAGATGCTCGACGTATCAGTGTAGTTGACAATACTCGATATGATCAATATGGTAACTATCTTTCAACTATGCCGGATGAAGACTATAGTAAGCTGAACATCAGTTCCGCTTTAGTCAAACAAGGATTTGAGAACGATAAATGGCATTTCATTATTAATGATTATGTAGAATGGGAACCTAGTCAAACCCCACCTTCCATCAATGCTCCGTTCCCGGTTCAAACTACAGAGATTGATTATGTGCGTCTGTATAAAAAATAGTGGTGGACTTTATTTCAGGTTGCTTGAATATGATGATTAATTTCATATGATTTTAGGTAACCTGAAAATCAACTTAAATTGATTTGAAAATACTGTAAAAGAAAGTATTTTTTAGAGAAGTAAGCAATGATGGAGGTTATGCTTATGATACAAAACTAAAAAAAATAGTAATTATAAACCCGCACAACAACTATAGAATAATGGCTATAATTAATTAATTGTAGGAATCTTAACTTTTTTGAATTTTTCAATTTTAAAATATAAAAATAATAATAAATACACAAAAATCAAATTTTTTTATGTTATAGTATCAGTAAGGAATAATATAGGCGATTGTAAAAGTAATAATATAAAAACTCAATAAATATAGTGTTTTTATCTAAAATATTAAAATTTTATAACAAAAATACTGGAGAAAAATAGTAAAAATTAGAACTGTAAAAGCATTGTAATTATTAGAAATTTTAGACTTTTACAAATGACTAAAAGAATAATAAAAAAGGAGATTATGAATTGTCAAGCCCTTGTGTCTCGAGCCGGTTAGAGCATCTGACTGTTAATCAGAGGGCCGTTGGTTCGAGTCCAACCGGGGACGCCATTTTTTATTTACAGGAAAAGTAAATCCGCTTTTAGGTACATGAATTGATTATCAGTTGATGTTTTTGATAAATGGATTATATAGGTATTGAACTGCACCCGGAATCTTGGATACGACAAGATAGGAGGTGTAGTTTTTTTCACTAAACTGACAAAAGAATAAAAAATTGACTGGAAAAGAGAAAATTGAATAGACGGAAAGAGACATTTTCGGATTAAATTTAGGCATGATAATTCTCTTTTTGGGTAAGTTTGTGTGGTAATAAATTGTACCTTTAAATTGGAGAAAAATCATTATATATATGTTGAAAAAGTCTTGAATTTTTTTAGGTTTTTACAAATGACTATAAAAATAAATAAAGGAGATCAACTATGAATTGTCAAGCCTTTTTTAAAAAAAATTTTAAAATTTTTGATCTTGAATTTTGGGCGAATTTAAATTAACCTATTGAAAATAGATTTTCTTAGATATTTTGTATAGTTTTTTTAAATAAGCTGCTCAGCATCAAATGGAATATTATCTTTCATAAGTCTGTAAATAACTCTTACAAGCTTATGGGCAACATGCCCCAGTGCCTTGTAATGATTTTTCCCCTGTGAACGTTTAAGAGCATAGTAATTACTGAAAACTTCATTGTTTCGGACAGCATTCCAGGCAGTGTAGATTAGGGAATATCGTAAATATTTTGAGCCACGTTTTGACATTCGGCATGATAAGGCTCTGAACTGCCCTGACTGTCTGACTTTAGGATCTAAGCCTGCAAATGCTAATAGCTTTGAAGGGGAACGGAATCTTGATATATTTCCGATTTCTCCCAGAATGCAGGCACAGGCAACATTGCTTATGCCAGGAATAGACAGGATAACAGGTTTAAGCTTTTCAATGATGGCATTGATCTGCTTTTCAGTATTCCTTATCTGCTCTTCCAGCAGCTCAATAGAGGAAATCAGCTGTGAAATATGAAAACTTAAGGAGATGTCCTCGAAACCGACAGAAGATTTAGCCTGACTTTTGATAATACAGGCAGTCTTTTCACAGAAATGCCCCCTGGAATTAGTTTTTAAAATATTTGTTAAAACATCAATTCCTAAGGCAGCTATTTCTTCTGAAGAAGGATATTTCTTCAAAAGGGCATAGACAGCTTTAGAATGGATGCCTGAAGGCAGCAGGTGAAGCTCAGGGAATATGGAATCGAGATTTCTGGACAGCAAAATTTTGCATTTACTTTTCTGCTTGACAAGGGAATCTCTGATTCTGTTGAGTTTTTTCAATGAAAGATATTCAATATCGCTCTGTGTAACGAGAGAGTATTCACGGGAAAGCAGCATTTTAGCGATATTGATGGAATCAATCCTGTCGTTTTTAGAATCCCTTCCATAAGATTTTCTAAAATTGGCGACATTTGCAGGATTGACTAGAGTGACATTAAACTTTTTGTTAAAGAAGAAATTAACAAAATTGTCAGAATAGTGTCCAGTAAATTCAAGAGCAATAACAATGTCATCTTTAGGGATGGACTTTACTTTATCAATTAAGGAAAGAAAGCCCTCAAGAGTGTTTTTGAACATAAAATTAGAAAAAACGATATTTCCGTTGTCAGAAACAAGGGAAGCAACGTGGTTGAGCTTGGCGATATCAATGCCTAAAAAAAACATAAGATCACATCCTTTAAGAAGAAATAGGGGAACTGTAGGAACCGCAAAGTTTTATCAGGCGCATTCTTGCTAAACATAAAAATTTAAAAACTTATCCAACTATAAGGGTTAAAGATAAAACAGCGGCAATAATCTCCATTGAAAAGTAGCGAGAGCTCCTTAAGAAAAATAAAAAGTCCGCAGTTTCCCTAAAATAATTATACAAAATAAGGGAAGAGAAAAGCAATAGGAACAGAAAAGAAAAAAATAAGAAATATAAAGAAAGGAGTGTGTGGTATTTTATATAATTATTTATATATTTATCATACAAGAAATTAAAAGGATTAACCTCTGCTTTATATAGAAATTAATCCTTATTAATTAGGGCATGTCTGAAAACTTTGGATCGGTGATATTTTTAATGATTACTTAAACTTATTTTATTAAAATCATTATGCAACCCATATAAATAAAATTCATAAACGAAGTTGTCGGCTTATCATAACGTGTCGCTATTCTGCGGTACTGTTTAAGCCTGTTGAAAAAGCATTCCACAACTTGTCTTTTGTATTGGATTTCGGGGGTATCGTGTATTTAGCTTCCTGGTCCTCTATGTATTTTCGTATTTCCTGCGTTCCATATGCCTTGTCTGCAAGTATATTGCCTCCCTTTATGTTTAACAATATTTCAATGGCCTGTGTACTGTCGTGAATTTGCCCTGCAGTCAGCTTGATGTATACCGGGTTTCCTAGTTCGTCTACAACTGCATGGATTTTGGTTGTTTTTCCACCTGAACTTATGCCAATATGCTGATTTACTTCTGAATTTTCTGCCCCTTTTTTGAATCTGCACTGCTTTGATAAGCTCTAACTGCTGTTGAGTAAATACTAAGGTTCTCATAGGCGGCATCTTTTTTCAAATGTTCAAATACCTTGTGAAGAATTTCTTCATCACGCCATTTGCAAAAACGTGAATACACAGTTTTCCAAGAACCGAAACGTTTGGGAAGATCTCTCCAGGGTGCACCACTGCAGGTAATCCAAAGGACAGCATTAAACATCAGGCCTGGACGTCTTGTTTTAGCTTTAGGAAACATATGTTTTATTTTATTCCACTGTTCATCTGAAACTTCATATCTTCTTTGCATGAAAAGTCCTCCTATGACTTTTCTTTTATTGTAACAGATATGGTAGCAATGTTTCAACTAACTATGAGTATTCTATTTTATAATCATTAAAAATATCACTGATTTTAGGGTTTTCAGACATGCCCTAGTTAAATTTTTTGTCCAACTTTTTGGAGTTGGTTTATTAAACAGCTTTTTTATATTATTATTCTACTTTTCACTCTTATCCACAATTACTTTTAATGAATGCCAGCTAAGTGTCGCACATTTTACTCTTGCAGGCATTTGAGCCACGTATTCCATAAGAACAGCATCTCCTAATTTTTTACTTTCTTCACTTGTCAATTTTTCTTCCTGCTTCATCATTTTGAAAAACAAATTTACTTTTTCCTTTGCTTCTTCCATTGTCTTCCCTTTTACCAAGTCAATCAGCATAGCCATCGAAGCAGTTGAAATAGCACATCCGCTTCCAATAAATGCGGCATCTGTAATTACATTATTTTCATCAATTTTTATTTCAAGTGTCAAGTCATCTCCACAATTTGGATTATGCCCACGTTCTGCAAATGTCGGATTTTCAATTTCACGGTTTAGCTCCTTACGTCTGCTGTATTCTAGTATTGTCTGCTGATATATTTTTTCTAAATTCATATTAAACCTCCTTTTCAAATTTTTCTCTTTTTATTTATTTTTCCTATAATTCAAAAACTTCCTTCACTTTTAAAAGTCCTTCTATCAGTTTATCAATATCCTCTTCATTGTTGTAAATGCTAAAACTTGCACGGCAGCACGAAGGCACTCCTAAATACTTCATTAAAGGCTGTGCACAATGATGCCCTGAACGGACTGCTACATCGTAAGAATCCAGTATAAATGCCACATCGTGAGAATGCACATTTTTTACATTAAAGGCGATAATTCCAGCACTTTCAACATCTTTTGTAAAATAAGTTTCCACAAAATCTAGTTTTTTAAATTTTTCTAAAGCAATTTTCGTAAGGGAATTTTCAATTTCATTAATTTTTTCGTAACTAATTTCTTCAATAAAATTAATTGCTTCTTCCAAAGTTACTGCACCTTCTACATTTTGAGTACCGCCTTCAAACTTATTTGGAAGTGGTGCAAACGTTGATTCCTGTTCTGTCACAAACTCAATCATATCTCCACCGTATAAAAAAGGCGGCATTTTATCAAGAATATCCTTTTTCCCGTACATAACTCCGATTCCCATTGGAGTAAATAATTTATGTCCTGAAAATACAAGAAAATCTGCATCCAGTTCTTGAACATCATGTTTAAAATGTATCATCGACTGTGCAGCATCCACAAGAATACGTATATTTTTATTTTTATTTCGTGCAATTTCAATAATTTCCTTTATTGGTTGAATAACTCCTGTAACATTTACCACAGCAGAAATAGCTATAAGTTTTGTTTTATCTGACAGTTTATTTTTAAAATCTTCAATATCAAACTGCCCATTTTCAGTCAGATAAACAAATTTTATCTTAGCATTTTTCTTTTTAGCAACAAACTGCCAAGGGACAATGTTTGCGTGATGATTTGAAATTCCTAGAATTATCTCGTCGTTTTCGTTTATAAATTCCAGCCCGTAAGAATAGGCTATCAGATTGATTGATTCTGTCGTACTTTTTGTAAAAATTATTTCTTCTGAATATTTTGCATTAATAAACTTCTGTACAGTTTTACGTGCGTTTGCCATCAAGTTTGAGGCTTCCATAGACAAGGTATGCGAGCCACGCCCTGGATTACCATTATACTTTTCATAATATTCCATAATTTTATTCAACACTCTTTTAGGCTTTTGTGAAGTTGCCGCTGTATCAAGATAGTGATTATTTCTATTCTTAAATATTGGAAATTCTTTTCTATAGTCCATTTTTCCCTCCCTATACAATTTTACCCACAAGCAATACAGAAATTATATCACTTTGTGGGTATTTTTTCAAATTCACATTTTTTTATTTTTCTTTTAAATTCTTCTTTCCAGTTCTTCAAATAATTTTTCTCTTAACTTTTCATCATCAATGTTATCCATTATCGGACGGAATGAAGATTCTACTATTAATTTTTTTGCCCTTCCTTCAGAAAGTCCACGGCTCATTAGATAAAATAATTTTGATTCATCAACTTTTCCGACAGAAGCGGCATGTTCTCCGATAACGTCATCTTCGCTACAGAATAATGTTGGAATAGAATCAGCTTTTATTTTATCATTTAGTAAAATTGCAAATTCCCCTTCACGTCCTTCAGACTTACTAGAACCTTGCTTAAAGTAAAGGTTTCCACGAAATACTTTTTTAGCCGTATCTTTTACAGCCCCTCTTCCTTGAAGCTCTCCAATTGTTCTACGTCCACGGAAAACCACAGAGTATTCCAAGTCCAGTTTTCTGTCTTCATCAGCAAGGTATGCAGGCCATACATAAACTTCTGCTGAATCTTCTTCAAGATAAGATTTATGGCTTATTGCATTAATCTTTCCACCTAGTTCAACGCTGTAATATTGAGTTTTCCCTTGTTCCAAAGTTTCTATCTTAGATGATTCAAAATTGGAACTATTTGTATTTAAAGTTTGTATTTTTATAATTTTTACTTCTGCATTTCGTCCTGTAAACACTTTTATAATCCCATTGTGATAAACTGGTGTATCATCTTCTGAATCATAAGTAATTATTACTGTAACTTTTGCAAAATCTTCCACTTCAATAACATTGTAGTCAACTAGAAAATTATTTTCTTTATTTGCACGATAATTTAAGTAAATTGGCTTTTCAACAGTTTTTCTCTCTTTTATTTTCAAATATTTACCTTCATTATAAAAAGCAAAGTTCTGTTTCTTGAAAAAATCTCCCAATCCATAATCATTATCGTTTTTTAATCTTTCAAGTTCATGTAGTGAATCATTTATATTTTTTATAACAACTCCATCTTGATTTTCATTTTTAACTTCCAGATTATTAAATTCCTTAAAAATTTCAGGCTCCTCATATTTATAGCCAACCCTTTTCCAATTAACTTTTTCAAGTGTTTTATATTCTTCAAAAATTTTTAATCTGTAATCACTGTTATCAAGATTTTGTATGCTTGATTTTTCTAACATTTTTACTCCTCTCATTTTTTAAGCAATGTCTTTAAATTATCCAATAGTTCCTTCCAGTTCCAGCTCTATCAATTTATTAAGCTCTACAGCATATTCAAGCGGAAGCTCCTTAGAAATCGGCTCAACAAATCCTCTTACAATCATCGCCTTTGCTTCATCTTCGCTTATACCTCTTGACATAAGGTAAAATATCGCTTCATCGCTTATTCTCCCAATTTTTGCTTCATGCCCAATATCTACGCTGTCGTTATTTATATCAATTATTGGTATAGTGTCTGAACTTGACAGATTATCTAGCATCAGCGATTCACATTCCACAGTTGATCTTGCTCCTGTTGCTTCTGGCAATACTTTTAAAAGCCCCCTGTAAAAAGCTGTTCCTCCATTTTTTGAAATTGATTTTGAGTGAACTGTCGAGCTAGTCTGTTTTCCTTGATGAATAATTTTACATCCTGTGTCAAGATATTGTCCAGCCGCTGCAAATGTAACTCCTGTAAATTCACATCTTGAACGATTGCCTTTTAAGATACTCATTGGATAAAGCATGGAAACTCTTGATCCAAATGATCCAGATACCCATTCTATAACACCATCTTCTTCAACTAATGCTCTTTTGGTATTCAGGTTATACATATTTCTTGACCAGTTTTCGATGGTTGAGTATCTTAATCTTGCTCCTTTTTTGACAATCAGCTCTACAGCTCCAGCATGTAAGACATTTTTTTTGTATTTTGGTGCTGAACATCCTTCGATAAAGTGTAAATCGGCTCCTTCGTCTACAATTATAAGTGTATGCTCAAATTGTCCAGCTTCAGGCGCATTTAATCTAAAATACGATTGAAGTGGCATTTTTACTTTTACTCCTTTTGGTACATAAATGAAAGAACCACCTGACCATACTGCTCCGTGCAATGCGGCAAATTTATGATCATTAATTGAAATCAATTTCATAAAATGTTCTTTCAGCATATCCTCATATTTCACAATAGCAGTTTCAATATCTGTATAAATTACCCCTTGCTCTTCCAAATCCTTATGAATGCTGTGATAAACCACCTCAGAGTCATATTGTGCTCCCACTCCTGCAAGTGATTGCTTCTCAGCCTCAGGAATACCAAGTCTGTCAAAAGTTTCTCTTATATAGCTTGGCACATCATCCCAGTTTTCATTCATCGGTGCTGAATCAGGCTCTAAATAATGCACAATATCATTTATATCAAGATCTGACAAATCTGGCCCCCAATCAGTCATTGGCTTTGAATCATAAACTTCCAGTGCCTTCAATCTAAATTCTCTCATCCAATCAGGTTCATTTTTTCTATCTGAAATTTTATTAATAATTTCCGCTGTAAGCCCCTTATCAACTTTATATCTGTAATGTCCTTCATCTTTTATATCATAGACACCACGTTCAATGTCTGCAACATACGTTTTTTTTCTATTTTCCATTCTTCCCACACTTTCTATCCTGTATTAATTATAATCCCAAGTCTTTCTTCATTTTAGCATAACCATCTTTTTCAATGCTTTCCACTAATTCCTGTCCACCTGTCTTAACAATTTTTCCATCCATCAGAATATGAACAAAATCAGGCTTCATATATTCAAGAACTTTATCATAGTGTGTAATTATAAGTAAAGCTGTATCTTTAGTTTTTAATTTTTGGACTCCTTCAAATACAACTTTTGTCGCATCAATATCAAGTCCAGAATCAGTTTCATCCAGAATAGCCAATTTTGGCTCTAAAACTGCCATCTGTAAAATTTCATTCTTTTTCTTTTCTCCACCGGAAAAACCAACATTTAAATGTCTGTCTGCATATTCAGGATTAATGTGAAGTTTTTCCATTTTTTCCACCAATTCATTGTGAAACTTCATTAAATATTGTTTTTCCCCAGTAACAGCCTCTTTTGCCGTTCTCAAAAAATCCTCCACAGTAAGCCCTGGTATTTCCTCAGGATATTGAAACGATAAGAAAATCCCCTTTTTAGCTCTTTCATCCACAGCATCCTCATTAATATTTTCTCCATCTAGAATAATTTCTCCATCAACTAATTCATGTTTCGGATGCCCCACAAGAATACTTGCAAGTGTAGATTTTCCAGCCCCATTAGGCCCCATAATCACGTGCACTTCCCCTTTATTTATGGTTAAGTTCAATCCCTTCAGAATTTCTTTCCCTTCTACTTCAGATTTTACATTTTTCAATTCTAACAAACTCATGTTAATTTTACCTCCAAAATATTTTATAAATATACCCAAACTAAATTAAATATAAAGTTTGAGCAAAAAATTTCAAATTTTTACATTCAGTTCCTAAACTGATTTTATCATAAATTTATTTGTTTATCAAATCAAATTACGCTTATATATTCTATCAAAAAATTGTAATAAAATCAATTATGAAAATGATTTATTATTTCTTCTTTGAATTACTTATTAATCTTTTCGATATTTCACCTTCAAATAACGGTTAATTCTATAAAAAAAAGCACTCTCTTATATAAAGAGAATACTTTTCAAAAATTATATTTTTATCATTTCACAGCAAATGCCTTATGATTCAATGGCCCAGTATAATCATTTAACTTAAAGGATTGTTTCAAGGCTTCTGTGATTAATTTTTTTGTAGTGGCTACTGCTTTGCTTACTGTGGCACCTTTTGCCAGTTCTGCTGTGATTGAAGCGGAGAAAGTACACCCTGCACCGTGATTCCATTCTGTGTTGATTTTTTCAGATTCAAAAAATTCAAAATCTTTTCCATCATATAAGAAGTCGATTGATTTTTCTCCAGCAAAAAATTTTCTTCCTTTTATAACAACGTTTCTGGCACCTAAATCACATATTTTCTTGGCGGCTTCCTTTGCTTCCTCAAGCGTATCAATTTTCTCCATTCCAGCTAGTTGTGCTGCTTCAAATAGATTTGGAGTAACAACAGTTGCATAAGGTAATAACTGATTTTTCATTGCAATCACATTTTCTGGAAAAAGGTTTTCAGTAGAACCGCTGCTAACTTTACAAACCATAACGGGATCTATCACAATCGGATTTTTCAAATCCTTTAAAATAGAGCCTACATATTCAATAATTTCCACTGTCGGAAGCATTCCAGTTTTTAATGCATCCACTCCAATTCCATTTATAACAGTGTCAATCTGTTCTTTTATGACATTCAATTCGATGGGAAAAACTTTATGAGCCCAGCTATTTCTAGGATCCATTGTAACAATAACTGTCAGAGCGTTCATTCCATACACTCCTCTTTCCTGAAACGTCTTCAGATCCGCCTGTATACCAGCTCCTCCGCTTGTATCAGATCCTGCAATTGTTAATACTTTTTTTATAGACATTTTAGTACCTCCTGTTTTATATTTTAATTATTTCAGTTTTAAATTATCAATAACCTTTTTTTATAAAAAAAAATAAATAAAAATGGTTATATAATCAAATATTTCAAAAATTAATTTGTTAAATAAATATTTAAAATTTATCTTGCAAATTCAATATTTTTCATAATTTCTTTTGCTATTTCAGGTTTATTCATTGTATAAATATGAATTCCTTTGATTCCATAAGCTAATAATTCTATAATTTGTTCACTTGCGTACATTATTCCAGCCTTTTTCATAGATTCTGGATTATCTCCGTATTTTTCCAATAATTTATCTAATTTGTGAGGTACAGAGCATTTTGACAGCTCTATAATTCTTTTTATTTGTTTTGCATTTGTAACTGGCATAATTCCTGCAACTAAAGGTACTTTTATATCTAGTTTTTCTGCTTGCTCCTTAAATTTTACAAAAACATCATTGTCAAAGAACATCTGGGAAGCCAAAAAATCTGTTCCAGCCTCAACTTTATTTTTTAAATGGAATAAATCTACTAAATCATTGTTTTCATAGTGAGTTTCAGGATAAAATGCCCCGCCAATGGAAAAATCATTAAATTCACTGTTTTTTCTCAAGTCGCTAATTAGTTCAGAAGCATATTTATAATCCCCCTTGTTATAAATTTCTTCCGTTTCACCTTGCGGCACATCTCCACGAAGTGCCAAAATATTTTTTATATTGTGATTTTTTGCTTCCTGCAAATAATCGTGAATCTCGCTTTTTTTACTTCCAACGCAAGTCAAATGAGCCAAAACTTCCGTTTTCAAATTATTTTTGATGTGTGAAGCCATTTCAATAGTCCCACCTTTAGTCTTTCCACCTGCACCATACGTAACACTGATAAAATCAGGCTTGCATTCCGCCAGTTCAGCCGTAACATTCTTTAATTTCTCCTCAGAAAAATTCTTATTTGGCGGAAAAATTTCAAAGGAAATTAAATGTTCCTTTTTCTCAAACATATCTTTTATTCTCATTAAAACCTCCTGCTTTAAAATATTCTTATCTATTTACTGTTTCTAAAAATTTCTATTTGTTCTTAACTATTTCTTGTATATTGTACTATAAAAAATCTATTTTGTAAATTTTTTAACTATATTTTTTGGTTTTTATTTGTAATAAATTTTAGTTATAGTCAATTCATTTGAAAATTGAAAATTATTCTTTAATCATTTAATTAAAATATTCTCTAAGCTTACATTTTAGGTTATTTTAGTTTTAATAAACCGACGGAGCTTTTATTTGTTCAACTACGACTGTCTGACGACTGAAAGGAGTTGGATAAATAAAAGTCGGAGTCTGGCCATAGGTTGTAGGATTTGTGGCAATGAGCAATCCTACGAAAATAAAAAAGAAAAAACAGAGTAATATGAAAAAATATTTACTAATCAAAATATCCAAAAAATAATTTAGTTGAATGTTATGAAAAATATGTTTAAAATTTTTGCTGTAATTTTATTGGGACTGAGTGTGGTGAGCTGTGAGCTGTTTAGTCCAAGTTATTGGAAAAGAGTAAATGAAAGATGGGAAGAAAAAGGAGTAAGATGTTATGAAAAATGCGATAGAAATGTCTGTTGTGAAGATAGAGATGGAAATCGTTTTTAATTTGTAATTTTTGTGAAATGGATTGTTGTGTTTGGAAGTGGAATTTTTGGGATTCGCTTCTTTTTTGAAAAAATGAGAAATATTAAAAAAGAACTCCCAAAATTATTATTTTCAGGAATTCTCCAGTTAATTTTATTTATGTTTTTTATAAGCTCTAATTCTGTTTGGAAGTGAGAATAATTTTATAAATCCTCCCGCATCCTTATGGCTGTAAAGCTCACTTGCACCAAATGAAGAGATTTCCTCGTCATATAATGCAAAATCAGTGAATCTTCCAGCGATTTTTATACTTCCCTTGTACAATTTCAATTTTATTGTACCGTTTACATTTTTTGAAGTTTCGTCTACAAATGCGTCAAGTCCTTCACGAAGTGGTGTAAACCATTGTCCAGAATAGGCTATGCTTGCATATTTTTGTGAAACAAGTTTTTTAAACTCAAATGTATCCTTGTCAAAAATTAAAGTTTCCAGCTCTTTTAGTGCTTCCATCAGCAATGTTCCACCTGGTGTTTCATAAATTCCTCTTGATTTCATTCCAACCAGTCTGTTTTCCACAATATCAATTACTCCGACACCATTTTCTCCAGCAACTTTATTTAATTTTCTTAATAATTCCACTGGCTCCAATGCTTTTCCGTCAACTTTTACAGGCCATCCCTGCTCGAATGTAATATCTACATAAGTTGGTTTATCTGGTGCTTTTTCAGGAGGAGTCGTCATCATATAGACAATATCTTCCTTATGTTCATTCTCAAGGCCTTCAATATCTCCACCTTCATGGGAAATATGCCATAAGTTCTGATCTCTTGAATAAATTTTTTCTTTTGTTACACTTATTTTTATACCTTTTTTTTGTGCGTAGTCAATTGCATCTTCTCTTGAGGAAATATCCCAGATTCTCCAAGGTGCAATTATTTTTAATGTCGGATCCAATGAAAATACTCCAGTTTCAAATCTAACCTGATCATTTCCTTTCCCGGTACATCCGTGACAAATATATGTTGCACCTTCTTTATGGGCAACATCTACTAACGCTTTAGAAATTAAAGGACGTGCAAATGAAGTTCCTAATAAATATTTATTTTCATAAACTGCCCCCGCTCTTAAGGCACGGAAAGCATAATCTCTTACAAATTCATCTTTTTTATCTTCTACATAAACTTTGGAAGCACCAGATTCGATGGCTTTTACTTTCACAGCTTCCATATCTTCGTCCTGTCCAACATCCACACAGCACGCAATTACTTCTAAATCATAATGTTCTTTTAGCCAAGGTATGATAATTGACGTATCAAGCCCACCTGAATACGCTAAAACTACTTTTTCTTTTGTCATCTTCCTGTTTCCCTTCAATTAAAATTTATTTGGAAAATTTTGCTTCAATGTTTTATTCCAGCTGTCAACTCTACTTTTCTGAGTTTTTAAGAAAGCGTCAACGTCACCTTCAACTATAACTTTTGTCATCACATCTCCGTTAGATAGTTTTTTAACAACAGCCAAATCAGTATCTGATACAACTTCTCCAAAAATAGTATGATTTCCATTTAACCATTCTGTTGGCACAGTCGTAATGAAAAACTGGCTTCCATTTGTTCCTGGCCCAGCATTTGCCATAGCCAGTTTACCAGCTTTAGAAAAGTTCAGCCCATTATCAACTTCATCTTCAAATTGGTATCCCGGCCCTCCTGTTCCTGTTCCATTTGGATCTCCACCTTGAGCCATAAAGTTTTCAATAACTCTATGAAATGTTAATCCGTTATAGTACCCTTTTTTTGCCAAATTTACAAAATTAGCAACAGTTACAGGCGATTTGTCAGGTAATAAATTAATATTAATATCACCTTTTGCAGTAATAATTTTCACTTTCATCCTATACTCTTTACTGTATGATTGCACAGCAACAGTCATCATCATTAGAATTGATAACATAAGTAATGATACTCTTTTAATCATACATCTCCTTTCATTTCAATATATATTTTATGTTTTAAAGAAAGATTTATTAACACTTAATTTTAAATCTAGCTTTAAAAATCTAAATACATTTTATCATATTGCAGAGGATTTTTGAATAAGATTTTAAAATAATTCTCTTTTCACAGCTGTTTTTGTTATCTAAAAATTATTACAAGAATCATTGGCTCGTGTCTCCCTTGTGGGACAATGAGTTGTAGTAGTTAAAACGATCAAAACTTTTATAGTTCCAATTTAATCCCTTTTTTTCGCAAGTTTTCGATACACTCAACTAAATATTCATTATCATGCTCTTTGTAAATCGGGCTATCTATAATTTTTTCTTCAAGATTATTGTAATTTTCTGCTTTCTTTCCCCTATAATTCTTATCTCTCCATTCTTTAGAAACTTTATACCCTCTGTTTTCCATTTCATCCATAACCAATGAATGATAAACAAATAAATAATATGGAGAATATAAAAATACATAATCTACTGTTTTATGTTTCTTTTTCCATCCATTTCCCCTAAGCGCACAACATTCTCTATGTTGACCAAGAAGCTGGTTTTTAGGCAATAGATGAATAATTTGTTCATGCCATAGTCTCATCTTTTTCTCCTGTTAATAAAGTAGATTCTTGTAAATATTTATTTGGATATTTCTTTAGTAAAGTATTGATATATTCAATTACAGATTTCTGATTATTTCTCCCTCCCATATATTCTTCCAGTATGTTAAATAATCCTTGTTTTTCGAGCTTCGTTGCTTTTTTTTTGAAATATCCCCATAAATGAAGAATTGCATTACTAAAATCTTTTTTACTTTCTTTCATATTCCTTACTTTTTGTATTCTTTCATTAATAAATACAATATCAATTTCTTTTTCTTTCAAATACTTTCTTATTTCTAAGTACACTTTATGCGATTTGCTTAACACATAATATTTATTTTTTGCCCATAGTTCTTCGCATTCTTTTTTTTTATTCATGTGGTTCACATCAGCCCTTCTTTCAAGATATTTATAGTTGATCTCCTTTCAATTTTTCGTTAGTTAATTTTTTAATAGCTATTTTTTCTATGTTTGCGAGTATTAAAAATTTAATCTAATCTTCATGCATTTGTCGTCAAAATAATTTATTAAGTATATTCCAACCCATTTAAAATTGAACTACTAAAAATTATAGTAAATTTAGGGTTTGAGTAAAATAGTCATAGCTTTTGAGTTTGATTTTAAAGAAGTTTTGCTATAAAATCTAACCTCAAAAATTAGTAAAACGGCAATTTAACAAAACTGCCGTTCTAAATTTATATATAATTTATTTACCATCGAATACTGTTGGATAAGCCTTGTCATTATTAAATGCCCAAGAACCGTCATAATAATAGTTGTTATCTTTTGCATTGTAAACCAGATTTCTTCCAGCTTTCAAATGCATATATTTATATTTTTTCAAATATTTTTCAGTTTTTTCAGTATCTTGAATAAGAACACTCACTTTTACATTGTTGTAAGTTTCCCCATCAAATACACATTTTTCAAAATCCACATCCACTTTATAATCTTTTTCATTAATTTTCTTAAAATCACTGTATACCTTCGGAATATTACAATATGAATCTTTTTCCAACTTCGCAGTTTTAGTATGTACCTTTTTTATTTCTGTACCTTCTGCAAAAGCCACCATAGACATAATAAATAATACAAACATACTCTTTTTCATAATAAATTTCCTCCTTGATTTCATTTTTATTATAATTTATCTATAATAGTATATCATATTTTCTTTGATTTTTCTATTTTTTAGGAAAATAATGTAAATTTTTATTAAAAATACATCCAAAATTAATCAATAAATCCAATAGCAAGATAAAAAAATATGAATATATTCCAAAATATCACTAAAATTGAAATAAAATTAAATAATCTTGGAGCTGTAAATAAAATAGTCATAACTTCAAAGTTCAGTTTTAAGATGATTTTACTATGATAAATCTTATAACTTATATTCAACCCATTATATTTGAGAAATAACAAAAAACTGCTTCGTTTTTAGTGTCGAAACAGTTTCTATAAATAACTTTTATTTAGGAACCTGATAGGCTTGATGACAAATCGGACATTGCATAAATTCCTGTTTTTTGCTTATTGGGAATATAGGTATCCAAAATAGTGTAAACCATTGTTGTGTGCTTATAAACTGTAAATCAGATACGTTGTGGCATCGGGAACATTCATATCTTCCTACCACACCTAGATTTTTTATTTTATTTTTCGTTCCAAATATTATAATCATTTTAAATAATTCCCCTTTCAATAAATTAATCTTCTTTTTCAATTTCCAGTAATTTTAGTCTTAAGTCGTCTGCAAGTACATTTTCTTCAATTTCAGCAGGAGCTCCTGTCATCAAATCCTGTCCTTTATTTGTTTTAGGGAATGGGATTACTTCTTTTATAGAGTTTTCCTTTAACATTGCCATAAGCCATCTGTCGATTCCGAAGGCAAGTCCTCCGTGTGGCGGTACTCCGTATTTTAGCACTTCCAGAAAGAAGCCAAATTTTTCCTGCTGTTCTTCTTTGCTAAGCCCCAATTTTTCAAACACTTTTTCCTGTAATTCCTCTTCGTGAATTCTGATACTTCCTCCACCGATTTCATAACCGTTTAGAACCATATCGTAGGAATCTGTCTTTATTTTATCAAGTTCATTTGAATCAAGATATTTTCTGTCTTCCTGCTTTATTGAAGTAAACGGATGATGTTGAGCCTTGTATCTGTTTTCTTCTTCGCTCCATTCAAACATTGGGAAATCAACTACCCATAGGAATTTGAATGAATCTTTGTTAATTAATTCCAGTTCTTCTCCCAGTTTTAGCCTTAATGCTCCCAGTCCGTCGTGAACAATTTTGTATTTATCAGCTAAAACTAAAGCGATTTCGTTATTTTTAATTCCTAATTTTTGAGTAATTTCAGCTAATTTTTCTTCTGTAAAAAATTTGGCAATTGGAGAATTAATTTCGCCATCTTCATTAATTTTGATATAAGCTAGCCCTTTTGCTTTGAAATATGTCTTTACAAAGTCTTCTAAATCTTTGATGTATTTTCTTGAGAATTTTTCAGCATTTGGAGCAACAATCGCTTTTACATTTCCCCCATCTTTTATTGCATTTTCAAATACTCCGAATCCACAATTTTCTGTTTCTTTGGATAAATCAATCAATTTCATGTCAAATCTTAAATCAGGCTTGTCTGAACCATAAAAATTCATTGCATCATCATAACTCATTCTTTCAAAATTTTCAGTAATTTCAATACCAGTAACATCTTTAAATACTTGTTTTGCAAGTGCTTCTGTCACATTTAAAATATCTTCTTGCTCAATAAACGACATTTCCAAGTCCAATTGAGTAAATTCAGGCTGTCTGTCGGCTCTTAAATCCTCGTCTCTAAAACATTTTGCAAGCTGGTAATATTTATCAACACCCGATACCATAAGGATTTGCTTAAATAACTGTGGAGATTGCGGCAAGGCGTAAAAGTCGCCTTTATTTATTCGGCTTGGAACAACGAAATCTCTCGCTCCTTCAGGTGTGGCTTTTGCTAGAATAGGAGTGTCAATATCTAAAAATCCATTTTCATTCATAAATTTTCTAATTGAAAACAGCATATTATTTCTTTTTATAATGTTATTTAACATTCTCGGACGTCTTATATCGAGATATCTGTAAGTTAGACGCATATTTTCATTAAGATTTCCTGTTTCATCAATTTCAAACGGTAATTGCTTAGAACGGCTCAAAATCTCAATGTTTTTTGCTTCAACTTCGATATCTCCAGTAGAAATATTTTTATTTTTGCTGCTTCTTTCAGCAACTTTTCCAGTAACTTTTATAACCCATTCATTTTTTAATTTTCTAGCTTCTTCAAAAAGCTCTTTTCCTGAAACTTCTTCATTCACTAAAATTTGAGTAATTCCGTATCTATCTCTCAAATCAATGAATGTGAAATGCCCCAAATCCCTAACTTTTGAAACCCATCCAGATAAAATAACTTCTTCTCCGATGTTTTCTATTCTTAATTCATTTAATTTATAATTTCTGTACATTTTCATTTTTCCTTTCAATTTTTCTTTTTTACAAAATTTTCTCTTTTTATTTTAAAAGTTTAATAATTTCTTCTAATTTATATTTTTCTTGTTCTCCTGTACTAAATTTCTTCATTGTAACTACATTTTCTTTTTGTTCATCTTCTCCTAAAATCAATACATAGTCTGCATTTTCACGGTTTGCCTTTTTCATTTGGGCTCCAAAACTTTTTGGATTGTAGTCAAAATTAACTTTTATTCCATTTTTTCGCAGTTCTTCAACTATTTTTACAAAATATTCTTTTGTTTCGTCAAAATAAATAACGTAAATTTTGTTTTCTTCTTTTGCAATCAAATTTTCATCCATAAGCATTGCAATTCTTTCCATTCCAGCAGCGAAACCTATTCCTGGGACTTTTGCATTTCCAAGTATTTCAAGGAGTCTGTCGTAACGTCCTCCAGCTAGTACAGTTGCTTGCGAGCCTAATTTATTAGATTTTATTTCAAAAACTATATCTGAGTAATAGTCAAGTCCACGCACCAGCTTGTCGTTTACTACATAATTAATATTCATCAATTCAAGATATTTTTTTGTATCTTCAAAATAATTTTTACTTTCTTCGTCAAGATAGTCGTATAATTTTGGAGCGTTTATAAATTGTTCCTGATCGCCTTTGTCTTTTGAATCCAAGGCTCTTAGAGGATTTGTTGTGTATCTTCGTTTTGAGTCGTCACTAAGTTTATCCAGTCTTTTTTCCATAAATGCTTTTAAATCATCAATGTATTTTTTTCTTGAATCAATATTTCCAAGACTGTTTATTTCCACAGTCAGTCCAGTAATTCCCAGCTTTTCAAGGAATTCACATCCCATTCGGATAATTTCTGCATCAAGGTAAGCGGAACGAACTCCAAACATTTCAATTCCCATTTGGTGAAATTCTCGAAATCTTCCTTTTTGAGGGGCTTCGTAACGGTACATTGGACCATTGTAGAACCATTTTACGATTGGGGAAGATTTGTGAAAGCCTGCTTCCAAATAGGCACGTACGACTCCGGCAGTACCTTCTGGACGCATTGTAACGTTTCTGTTTCCCTTATCTGTAAACTCATACATTTCCTTTGAAACAACATCCGTCTCATCTCCAACACCACGTCTAAAAAGCTCAGTTTCTTCCAGAATAGGTGTTATAATTCGCTCAAATCCATATTTTTCAAATACATTTTTTGCTGTATCAACAATTAAGTCATATTTTTTTACATCATCAGAATATCTATCTTTCATTCCCTTTAAAACATTAATCATTCTTAATTTATCCTTTCATCACATACAATTTTAGCAATTAAAAATTTATCTTCTCATATTATATCAAAAAATGTAAGTTATTATCAACATTTATTTTGAATTTATCTTCAAGTATTCAAATAATATTTTATGAATATTCTTTTTGATAAAACAAATAAATTATGTTATACTTTTAATTGAAAAAATAGCTAAAAAAGAATAGATAAAAAGTAGGATGATAAATAAAAATTAATTGAAGAACGGGAGAAAGTTATGGATAAGGTAGCTTTAATTATGGCGGGGGGAAGTGGAACGAGATTTTGGCCGTTGTCTACGAATGAGAAGCCGAAGCAGTTTTTGGATCTTGTGTCGAAAAAAACTATGATAAAGGAAACGATTGACAGGATAAAGGAGCTTATTCCGATAGAGAGGATTTTTATTTCCACGAATATTAAATATTTTGATATAATAAAAAAGGAACTTCCTGAGATTGCTGACAGGAATATAATTTTTGAGCCAATGGCTAGGGATACGGCGGCTTGTATCGGATACGCAGCCTGTATTATCAGAAAAATTTATGAGAATAGCATTATGGCTGTTTTACCGTCGGATCATCTGATTAAGAAGGAAAAGGAATTTTTGGACAGCTTGGAGTTTGCATTTCAGGAGGCTGAGAAAAATAAGATTGTTACGTTGGGAATTAAGCCTACTTATGCGGAAACTGGGTACGGATATATTGAGTATGTAGATAGAAAAAAAACAAAAGACAATAAAAATAATTGTGAAAATAAAGGAAAATTCAAGTCGTATAAAGTGAAAAAATTTAGGGAAAAGCCTAATAAGGAGCTGGCTGAAAAATATATTGAGCAGGGGAATTATCTTTGGAATAGTGGAATGTTTCTTTGGAAAACGGAATTTATTTTACATGAAATAAAAAAATATATGGAAACACACAAGACTATTTTGGAAAATATTGAAAAAATGCTGGAAAATGTAGATTTGAATGAAGTTTATGGGGAGAAATTAAGTAATTTTGTAAAGGGTGAATTTGAGAAATTTGAAAAAATTTCGATAGATTTTGGAGTGATGGAGCATACAAAATCTGTGAGCGTGATTCCAGTTGACATTGACTGGAATGATGTTGGAAATTTCAAGTCGCTTGAGGATATTTTTCCAAAGGACAAGGATAGCAACGTTGTGCAAGCTAATCATTTTGAGCAGATTGAATCAGAAGGAAATATTGTAATTAATAAGGAAAATGATAAAATTATCGCTACAATAGGACTAGAAAATATTGTTATTGTAAATACAAAGGATGCCTTGCTTGTCTGCCATAAGGATAAAAGTCAGGAAGTTAAGAAAATATTGAATAAAATTGAGATGCAAAATAAGTAGTCCAAGATAATAGTTGACTATTTTACTTGAACTTTAGTGTTATTTTAAAGTTATATTAGTTTAATATAAAAAAATTCGGACATAATAAAAAAACATCAATAAAAATATTTATTGAATAAAGGGAGCAAAACTAAAAATGGAAATAGATATTATAAAAGAAGCTAAAAATGTATTTGACATTGAAATTGCGGAACTGGAAAAATTAAAAAATAAGCTGGGAGATAATTTTCAAAAGTTAGTTCAAATGATTTTGGAATTGAAAAATAATAATAAAGTTGTTGTGACAGGAATTGGAAAGTCTGGAATAATTGGGAAAAAAATTACAGCGACACTTGCTTCGACTGGTACAACAGCAGTATTTATAAATGCAGCAGAGGCACTTCACGGTGATTTGGGAATGATTAGCGATGGAGATGTTGTAATTGCAATCTCAAACAGCGGAAATTCAGATGAGGTATTAAGCATTTTGGCACCAATAAGAAAAATTGGAGGAAAAATTGTTGCATTTACTGGAAATCCTAATTCTACATTAGGGAAATATGCGGAACTGACGATTAATGTCGGGGTGGAAAAGGAAGCGTGTCCGTTGGGGCAAGCTCCGATGAGTTCAACTACAGCAACACTTGTGACAGGAGATGCACTTGCCGTATGCCTTATGAAATTAAAGAATTTTACAGAAAACGACTTTGCTAAATATCATCCAGGAGGAAGTCTTGGAAAACGGTTATTATTACATGTTTCAGATTTAATGCACATTGGAGACGAACTGCCAGTTGTAAAAGAAGATGAAAAAATTGAAAATGTATTAATGGTTCTTACAAAGAAAAAATTAGGAGCTGTGTGTATTTCAGATACAGGACTTGAAAATGGAAAACTGCTTGGAATCATAACAGAAGGTGATATTCGGCGTGCATTGGAACATAAGGAGAAATTTTTTGATTATGTGGCTTCCGACATTATGATTTCCACACCAGTAACGATTGAGAAAGATGCGATGGCTCTCGATGCACTTCATCTGATGGAAAATAGAAAAAGCCAGATTAATGTATTGCCAGTTGTGGAAAATGGGAATGTTGTGGGCTTAATAAGAGTGCACGATTTAATAGGATTAAGATAAGGGGAATTTTTTTGAATGGATAATAAAAATTTATTGAAGGGTACAATGGTTTATTCTCTTATGAACCTAGTTACAAAGATGGGTTCATTTATATTTTTGCCGATAATAACGAGGTTACTGACACAGGAAGAATTTGGGATTGTGGGAACGTTGGCTCCGATTACTTCATTGTTTACGGTGATTCTGGGGCTGGGGCTTTATAATGCTCAGATGAAGAAATATGTAGATTTGAAGGAAAGTGAAGATGAGTTTGGAAGCTATATGTTTTCTTCAACTTTGATTATAATAGTTTTTAATGTACTTACTTATATTTTTTTATTTACACCGGCAGCACAAAAGTTGTTTTCATATATAGTTGATTTAAGCAAGGTAAGTTACTATCCTTTGATAATTGTCAGCGTCTTAATTGCTACAACGAACGCTTTTAACAATCTTTCGACAACTTTGTTCAGAATGAAGAGAATGTATATGAAAGTTGCGATAGGAAGTGTTGTAAGCCTTTTTACAACTTATATTCTGGCAATTTACTTTATAAAATACTTAAAATGGGGAGTTTTTGGAAACCAGTTTGCAAATTTAATTGCGTTGCTTATAGTATTTCTGTTCTATTTTAAGGATTATTTTGGGAAATTTAGATTTAAGCTGAATTTTGATTATGTGAAATATTCGCTAAGAAATGGATTACCGCTGATTTTTATTGAGCTTACGGATCAGGTTGTAAATTTGAGCGATAGACTTGTTTTGGCAAAATTTGTTTCTCTTGCGGTAGTTGGAGGGTATACACTTGCATTTACTGGGGGAAGAGTTTTATCGGTTGTTACAGGTTCTTTTGTAAACAGCTGGACGCCAGAGTTTTATGAGGCGATGAAGGAGGATAGGACAAATCCGAGAATAACACGGAGTGTGGAAAACTTTATTGCAATTATTTCCTTTGCCTGTGTAATTGCACAGTTGTTTGCTCCAGAAGGAATAAAATTGATATTTCCAAAAAGTTATCATCAGGCGATAAATTATATGCCGTTAATTTTGGCTGGAATTGTAATTCAGGCGTTATTTTGCCTTGATTATTTTTTCCATTTTCACGAAGATAGTATATACATTTTTTATTTTACAATGTTTGCAATGATATTTAATTTAGTTGGAAATATAATTTTTATACCAAAATTTCCAGAAATTGGGCCTATTATTGCGGCGTGGACAACATTACTTGCTTTTTTATTTAGAGCAATAATGGAAATGATGATTATAAGGAAAAAATATAAGATTTCGTTTAATTATAAAAAATTATTTTTATATTTCATAATTATTGTAAATCCTGTAATATTTTATTTGTCAAATGATCAGCTTTCGTGGATGAAATTTGGCTTGAAAATAGTTTATTTGGCAATAGTTACGAAATTGCTTGTAAATAGGGAAGTTTACGCTAAAATTGCAAATCTTGTGAATGGAATAAAAAGAAAAATTATAAAACGTTAAATTTTAAAGTTTTGAAAAATAAGGGGAAATAAAAAATGAAATTTACGATTTTTACACCAACTTTTAATCGAAAAGAACTGCTTGAAAAATTGTATAAATCACTTCAAAAACAGACTTACAAGGACTTTGAGTGGCTTATTGTAGATGATGGCTCTGCTGATGGAACTAAAGAGAAGGTAGAAGAATTTTTGAGTGAAAAAAAGCTGGATATAAAGTATTATTTTAAGGAAAACGGAGGTAAACAGCGAGCGTATAATTTCGCAACTGATAAAGCAAATGGAGAGCTTTTTATATGCCTTGATTCTGATGATGAATATGTCGAAAATGGTCTTGAAACTATTTTGAAATATTGGAAAAAATATGAAAAAAATAGTGATATTGCGGGAATGGGGTATTTATCAACTTATCCAGATGGAGAAGTTATAGGTTCTAGTTTTCCAGAAAAAGATATGATTTCAACACAGTTTGATATTTACAATAAATATAGCGTTAAGGGCGATAAAGGGCTTATGTTTCGGACTGAAATTATAAAAAAATATAAATTTCCAGTTTTTGATGATGAAAAATTTATTACTGAGGCTGTTGTCTATAATAGAATTTGTGAAAAGTATAAAATGGTTTATGTAAATGAGAAAATTGAGATAAAGGAATATCAGGAAGATGGATTGACAGCAAAATACAATAATTTACTGCTGCGAAATCCGAAAGGACAGGCTCTTTATCATAATGAAATCAATACCCAAAATTTGTCTTTTAAGCAGAAAGTTCTAAATAATGCTGTTTATTACAAATTTTGCAGGGCAGCAGGATATAAACTTGGAAAAATATTTAAAGAAAATAAAAATAAATTGTTTTTAATTTTTGCTTTAGGAATCGGGGAATATATGTGGCAAAAAGAGAAAAATAAAAAATAAGATTTTAAGTTTGGAAACATAGAAGTTAGAAATTTAGGAAAGAGAAAGAAATACGAAATGAACAAAAAATTAGATGATAAAAAGGTAGTAGTTGGAATGAGTGGCGGCATAGATAGTTCTGTCGCTGCTCTTTTATTGAAACAGCAAGGCTATGAAGTTATAGGAGTTACGTTAAAGCATTTGCCTGATGAACTTTCAGAAAATCCTGGAAAAACGTGCTGTTCCCTTGATGATATAAATGATGCAAGATATACGTGCTACACTTTGGGAATTCCTCATTATGTCCTAAATGTTGTGGAAGAATTTAAAAAGGATGTAATGGAATATTTTATAAAGATGTACAATGCTGGAAAAACACCTTCACCTTGTGTAATTTGCGATGAAAAGGTAAAGATAAAAAAACTCGTAGAATTCGCTGATAAAATGGGAATAAAATACATTTCGACAGGGCATTATTCAAAAGTTAGTAAGAATAATATGCTTTTATGGGATAAAAATAACAGAAAAGATCAGACTTATATGCTTTATCGACTGGATAAAGATGTTGTGGAAAGATTTTTATTTCCACTTTCAGAATATGAAAAATCAGAAGTTCGTGAAATCGCAAGACAAAATGGTATTCACACTCATAATAAGCCCGATAGCCAAGGAATCTGCTTTGCTCCCAACGGATATATTCCATTTTTGAAAAAAGTGCTCGGAAATGATGTAAAAAAGGGAAATTTTGTGGATAAAAATGGTAAAATTATCGGAGAACACATAGGTTATCAGTTTTACACAGTTGGGCAGCGGCGTGGACTGGGGCTTAATTTAGGAAAGCCGTTTTTTGTGCTTGAGCTTCGCCCTGAAACAAATGAGGTTGTTGTGGGAGATTTTGATGAATTGCTAATAAAGGAAATAGAAGTGATAAATTGTAAATTTCATTATGATTTAAAAGAAATAGTCGGAAAAAAATTAACTGCACGTCCGAGGTTCTCTTCAAAAGGATTGGCTGGAGAGTTGAAAATTTTAAAAAGTGAAGAAAGTAATGAAAATAGGATAATTTTTGAGTTTGATGAAAAAACTCACGAAAATTCAGAAGGACAGCACATTGTATTTTATTTGGACAATGAAATTGTTGGTGGCGGCGAAATAAGACAGAGTAAAAAATATAGGGGCAGTCATTAAATACCACAACAAATCTTTTTTGACTGCTTTTTTTAAAATATTTTACTTTGTGATATTTCTTTCAAAACTTCCCTAATCGGACATTCTCCTCCTCTCAAATA